>JAYUWF010000287.1:0-12480 GCA_043753685.1 Herminiimonas sp. | reverse complement strand
CCGCTGCTGTGGCACTACCCGTATCCCGAACAAGTCCAGTCCGATCGGTTCTACCGGCAGTGGATGCGCAGGTACCGCAGTGAGTGGCTGAGGCAGGTAGATGCCGCGCGCCGGGTCCAACAGCGATTGCAGTGCCGCCTTGCTCTTGCGATAGCTCGCTTGCCAAGTGCCGGGCTTGCGCGGGGAGGCGGGCATGTTCCCGAGTAGGCGCAGCCACAGCGCGAGAACGGCTGCGTCGCTTTCGCTCGGCTTGCATTCGAGCCAGACAGCGCCGTTGCGGCAAAAGCGTTCGAAACGGGCGTCGGGCTTTTGTCGCACGATCAGCCAGGCGATCCAGCGACTGGCCGCGTCGGTGACATCGAAACCGTTGTCCTGCGCCAGCAAGAGCGCCTGCAAGGCAAAGTAAGGATCGACGAAATCACCGCGGTGCAGGACGGGAATCGCACCGGTCCAATCGATGAAGCCATCGAGGTCCAGCGGCGGCCGGTGGGTCGCTGCACGCCCAGCACCGCTGACCAGACAGAGTGCCAGCACAGCGCATCGGATCGCCGCCAGGAGCTTCATGGAAAAAAGGTTAGCAGTCGACGGGGCGCTAACTAACGTTCGGTTAAATGGAAATTGCGATGCGCATCGTCACTGGTGAGTTTTTTGATGAGTCTATTGCTTGCCCAATTGCCGGTCGCGACAATTAGCAAAAGGTTTTCTGAATGTGGTCCGAGAAGTCTGGGTTGAAAAATGTAGGCTTAACGTCGCGTCCGGCGTTCGCACGCTTACCATTTCGCTAACCGGTCGGGTACTTAAATGCCGGCTGCTGCCCGCACGCCGCTGCGCACGGCCGACTCGATCGTGGCCGGATAATCGCTGTCGACATAATCACCGGCCAGCAGCACGCCGTCCAGACCGGTCGCCGTGCCGGGCCGGACCAGTCCGGGTGTGCAGGAAAACGTCGCCCGTTTTTCCGAAATGACCTGACTGCGCAGCGGCAGCCGCAACGCAGGCCTGTTGAACACCCCTGCCAGTTGATCTGCCACCGCCGCGCACAACACCGGATGGGCGCGCGCAACGGCATCGGTGGAAGCGCTGATGACGACCGCGAGCAAACCTGCCTGGGAGGCATCCAGCTGGCCGCGATCGAACACGAACTGCCCCCAGCTGCCAACGGCAGGATCATCGAGCAGGGCGTGAAACGGCTGCGGCAGGCGCAGGTCATCGCCGTACTGCAGGTAACAGGTCGAAATCGGTTCGTAGTCGAACTGCATGCCTGGCGCAGCATTTCCTGCGCCGGCCAGAAAGCGAGCCGACTCCGCCACCGGCGTGGCCAGAATCACGCGCTCGAACGATGGTGCGTCCGGCAGGTGCTGCGCTGGATGCGAGGGTGGCACGGGCGGCGCAACCGTATCGAGCGTCCAGCCATCGGCAGCCCGCCGCAGCGCCGTGACCCGCGTGGCGAGGCGCACCTGTGCACCGTGCTGCGCGATGAAGCGTGCCGCCTGGTCCGGAAACAGCGAGCTCAGATCCACCCTGGGCAACAGCATGTCGGATGCGGCCCGGTCGGCACCCAGGCTGTCGCGCAGGACGTTCAGGAAAATCTGCGCCGAAGCCCGCTCGGGCGGCGTGTTCAGGGCGGCGATGCACAGCGGGCGCCAAAGCAGCAGGATCACGCGATCGGTCTGATTGAATCGTTCGAGCAATTCGGCAACGCTGCAATCGTCGTTCAATCGCCAGTCGATCCAGCGCGCGGCGCTGGAAAATCGCGCCACCGCCATCTTGTCGGCCCGCGTCAGTCCGGTTGCGCGAAACAGCGCCAGCGCCAGATGCAGCGGAGCCGGCAGTCGGGCTGTCAGAAAATCCATGCCGTCGCCACCGGCCGGGTAGCGCATCTGCAGCGGCAGGCGCAACAGGCTGGTGTCGAGATTGATGCCGACACTGCGCATCAGGCGCAGGGTTTCCCGGTAGGCGCCGAGCAGAATATGCTGACCGTTGTCGAGCTTGTCCTGCCATCGATCGACAGCGTCGGTCGTTCTCTCGGTGGCGGCGGACGCTGGCTTGTCGACCTGGCCGCTGGCCGTTGCATGCGGCCGCAGCGAGCGCGCTCGTCCGCCCAGGGTCCGGGCCGATTCAAACAGCGTCACCTCATGCCCTCGCAGGCTCGCTTCCACGGCGGCGGCGCAACCGGCCCAACCGGCGCCGACCACGGCGACCCTGCAGGAACGGTTGGTGCCGGATCGTTTCAAAGGATCTCTTTCAAGCGCGCCATCGGGTGCAGGGTTGCGGCCCGCTCAGCCACGCACCCAGGTTTTCCAGGCCAGCCAGAGCTTGCGGATCGGGGTGAGCGAAATGCGCTGCGACAGTACGTGAAAACCGTCGCGCTCGATTTCGTCCAGCAGTGCGCGGTAGATCGCCGCCATGATCAGACCCGGGCGCTGCGCGCGGCGGTCTGCTTTCGGCAGCAATGCAAATGCCTCGTCGTACAGCTTCTGGGCACGCTGCGCCTGGAACTGCATGAGGCGCTCGAAGGCCGGACCATGGCGCGCATTCAGAATATCGGCTGCGGTGACGCCGAATTGTTGCAGCTCGTTGACCGGCAGGTAGATGCGGCCCTTGCGCGCATCTTCGCCGACGTCGCGAATGATGTTGGTCAGCTGGAAGGCCAGTCCCAGCGTTTCTGCATAGTCGAGCGTTTTTGGATCGGTCTTGCCGAAAATGCTGGCCGACAGGATGCCGACCACGCCCGCCACATGCCAGCAGTATTTTTTCAGGCCGATGAAATCCAGGTAGCGGGTCTGATCCAAGTCCATTTCCATGCCGTCGATGATGGCTTGCAGATGCGACCCGTCGAGTTGATAGGCCGTCAGGTGCGGCTGCAGCGCCTTGGTGACCGGATGGCTCGGCGTCCCGGCCAGCATCGCCGCGACTTCCTGGCGCCACCAGTGCAGTTTGGTGCGGGCAATGCCGACGTCGGTGCAATCGTCGACGGTATCGTCGACTTCGCGGCAAAACGCATACAGCGCCGTGATCGCACGCCGACGCTCCGGGGGCAGGAACAGGAAGCTGTAATAGAAGCTGGAGCCGCTCTGGGCTGCTTTTTGCTGGCAATATTCGTCAGGTGACATGAGGGCAGGGCTGGGTGAGTGGTGTGACGTGACGATTCGAAGTCGCTATGCTACCCGAGGTTTCAAATTCGGCATGTCCTGATTGGCGGCGCGCGCCACGGATGTCCTTCGCTAGCGCCACCCCATGCGGCACGCACCCCAGGCGATGGCGATCCAGTCGCGCTTGCCGAGGATCGGCCGGCGGCGAAATACGTCATAGCCGACGGTATCGAGCCGCATCAGGATGCGCAAGCCGCCTTGCACCACCAGTCGCAACTCCCAGCCGATGCGGCCCGGCAGACGCAGGGCCAGCGGCGCGCCCGACAACATGAGTGTCCGGGCCCGATCGACTTCAAAGCGCATCAGGTCTTGCCAGGCGGCGTCGACCCGTCCCTCGGCAATGCCTTGTTCGCTCACGCCGAATCGCGCCAGGTCTTCCTGCGGCAAATAGACCCGGCCCTTGTTCCAGTCGACGCCGACGTCCTGCCAGAAATTAATCAGCTGCAGCGCCGAACAGATTGCGTCCGACTGCCGCAGGTTGTCAGATGCCGGTGCTTCGTACAGATGCAGCATCAGCGTGCCGACCGGGTTTGCGGACCGGGCGCAATAGTCCAGCAGGCTGGCGAAATCCGCGTAGCGGGTCGTCACCACGTCTTGCTTGAACGCCGACAGCAGGTCGTGAAACGGTTGCAGCGGCAGTTTGAAATCCCGGATCGCCTGTTGCAGGGCCTGGAACAGCGCCGGTTGCGCGACCGTTTCCCCGGTCAGGCGCCGCAGCGCCGCATCGTAGGCATCGAGTTCGGCCAGCCGTTGCGCCGGCAGCGCATCGCCTTCGTCGGCGATGTCGTCAGCGGTACGGGCGAAGGCATAGATGGCCTGCACCGGAGGATGCAGGCGCTTGGGCAGCAGAAATGACGCCACCGGAAAATTTTCGTAATGATCGATCGGCATGTTTAAGCAGGGGGAACACAAATTCGTCAGCGGATCCGACCTGACGTCGATATAATTACTAACCTTCCGGTCATTAATAAAATTTCAGCGGCCTGGCTGGCGCAAACAGCCGAATAGTAAAGGAATTCCAGTGACGTTCTTCAACACTTTCCCTTGCCCGGTGCGTAACGCGCACGCCTTCGATGTGCCAATGACGCTGCCCGGATGGCGGCAGCCGCGCTTGCCGAGCGCGGCGCTGGCGGCGCTGCTGCTGTCGGCCCTGGTGGCGGGATGCTCGAAGCCGGTGGAAAAAGCCGAAGACATCCGGCCGGTGCGGGTGCAAGTGCTGTCGGCGGCACAGGTCGAGGTGCTGGCGGAGTTTCCCGGCGATGTACGGGCCCGGGTCGAGTCGAAACTGGGGTTCCGGGTCGGCGGCAAGATCGTTTCGCGCAAGGTCAATCTCGGCGACATGGTCAAGCGAGGCCAGGTCCTGATGCAGCTCGATCCGCAGGACTTGCGTCTGGCCCAGGCGCAGGCCAACGCCGGCCTGGCAGCGGCACGCAGCAATCATGCACTGGCCCAGGCCGAGTTGAAACGCTATCAGGACCTGCGCGACAAGAATTTCGTCAGTCAGGCAGTACTCGACGCCAAGATCAGCGCCTATCAGGCCGCCAAGGCCAGCCTCGAGCAAGCCACTGCCGCCTACCAGGGGCAGAGCAATCAGGCCGGTTATGCGACGCTGGTCGCCGATGTGGCAGGCGTGGTCACTGGCGTCGATGCCGAAGTAGGGCAGGTGGTGGCCTCGGGCGCAACGGTGGTCAGGCTGGCGCAGACCGGCGACAAGGAAGTCGTGATCGCCATTCCCGAAGACAAGGTCGCGGGTTTGCGCGACGTGACCGATATCCGGGTGCGCATCTGGGCCAATCCGAAGGACGTCATCGCGGGAAAGCTGCGGGAGCTCTCGCCGATCGCCGACGCCGCCACCCGTACCTACACGGCCCGCATCGCCATTCCGCAAGCGCCGCCAGAAGTCCGCCTGGGCATGACGGCCTATGTCACGTTCACCGCAAAATCGCCGAATGCGATGCTGAAGGTGCCGCTGACCGCGCTCTGGCAAGACAAGGGCGCGACGGCAGTTTGGGTGGTGGAAAATGGCGTGGTGCGCCTGGCGCCGGTGCAGGTGGCCGGTCCGAGCGGTGACGCGATTCTGCTGGCTGGCGGCGTCGTTCCCGGCCAGGCAATCGTCACGGCGGGCGTGAATTCGCTCAAGCCCGGGCAAAAAGTGACGGTGCTGGGTGCCGACGCCATCACCACCGCACCGGTAGCACCTGCAGGGCAGGCAGCATCGGCCGCTTCTGCCGCTTCCGCCACGACTGCCGCTTCCGCCGGAGCCGGCAAATGAAGAGCGGCTTCAATCTGTCGCGCTGGGCGCTGGAGCACGTTCCCCTGACGCGGTATCTGATGGTTGCGCTGCTGTTGGGCGGTATCTTCAGCTACGGCAAGCTGGGTCAGGACGAAGACCCGCCATTCACGTTCCGGGCGATGGTGGTGCGGGCGTATTACCCCGGTGCGACAGCCTTGCAGGTAGCCGAACAGCTCACCGACGTGCTGGAAAAAAAGCTGCAGGAAACGCCCTACATCGAGAAGATTCGCAGCTACTCCAAGCCGGGCGAAGTCCTGATCGTGCTCGAACTGCGGGAATCGACGCCACCCAGGGAAGTGCCTGCCGCCTGGTATCAGGTGCGCAAGAAACTCGGGGATATCCGCAACACGCTGCCGCCGGGCGTACAGGGCCCGTTCTACAACGATGAGTTCGGCGACACCTTCGGCTCCATCTTTGCCGTCTCGGGCGATGGATTCACCTATGCCGAAGTCAAGGTGTACGCCGACTTCGTGCGCCAGCAACTGCTGCGGGTACCAGCCGTGGCCAAGGTCGAACTGTATGGCGCGCAAGCCGAAAAGATCAATGTCACGTTCTCGCAAAAGAAATTCGCCACGCTCGGCATACCGTTCGAATCGCTGATCAGCCAGATCGGAACGCAGAATGCGGTGGAGTCGACCGGTGTCCTGGTGACCCGCACCGACAACCTGCAGGTGCGCGTCAGCGGCGCTTTGAAGTCCGTCAAGGATCTGGAAAACCTGGAACTGCGCGCCAACGACACGACCTTTCGCCTCGGCGACTTCGCCACCGTCACGCGCACTTTCCAGGATCCGCCCCAGGACAAGATGCGCTACAACGGCCGCGAAGTCATCGGGCTGGGCGTGTCGATGGACAGGGGCGGCAACATCATCACCCTGGGCGAAGAGTTGCAAAAGACCGTCGATCGGATCAAGGCAAAACTGCCGGTCGGTATCGAACTGCAGCGCGTGGCCGATCAACCGAAGGCAGTCACATCGTCGGTCAGCGAATTTCTGCACACGCTCACCGAGGCGGTATTGATCGTGCTGGCAGTCAGTTTCCTGGCGCTGGGTTTGCACACCAAACCGTTGCGACTCGACGTGCGTCCGGGACTGGTGGTGGCGCTGACGATTCCGCTGGTGCTGGCGGTGACGTTCCTGTTCATGAAGATCTTCGAGATCGACCTGCACAAGATATCGCTGGGCGCCCTGATCATTGCGTTGGGCTTGCTGGTCGACGATGCAATCATCGCCGTCGAAATGATGGTGCGCAAGATGGAAGAGGGGTTCTCCCGGTTTGACGCGGCCACCTTCGCCTATACGTCAACCGCGATGCCGATGCTGACCGGCACGCTGATTACGGCGGCCGGTTTCCTGCCGATCGGGCTGGCCAAGTCGGTCGCTGGCGAATACACGTTTTCGATGTTTTCGGTCAATGCGCTGGCATTGATCCTGTCGTGGCTGGTTGCCGTGCTGTTCACGCCTTATATCGGCTTCCTGCTGCTGAAGGTGAAGCCCGCCGAGGGAAGCGACGGCCATCACGAACTGTTCAACACGCCGTTCTACAACGGCTTCCGGCGTACCGTCGACTGGTGCGTCGAATGGCGCAAGACCACGATCGCCCTCACGTTGGCGGCGTTCGGTCTGGGCATCGTCGGCTTCGGCTTCATCGAGCAACAGTTCTTTCCCGATTCCAGCCGACCCGAACTGATGGTCGAACTGTGGCTGCCCGAGGGCGCGTCGTTTCAGGCAACGGAGGCGCAGGCAAAGAAATTCGAAGCGTTCATCCGGCAGGATCCCGCTGTCGAAAGCGTGACCACGTATGTCGGCACCGGCAGTCCGCGCTTCTACCTGCCGCTCGACCAGATCTTCCCGCAGACGAATGTGAGCCAGGTGGTGGTCCTGCCGAAGGACCTCGCCTCGCGGGAGCGTCTGCGCCTGAAGATCGTGGCTGCCTTCAAGAACGACTTTCCGGAAGTGCGCGGGCGCGTCAAATTGCTGCCGAACGGGCCGCCGGTACCGTACCCGGTGCAGTTCCGCGTCACCGGCGACGATGTCGCGAAGGTGCGCGCCGTTGCCGACCAGGTCAAGCTGGTCATGCGCGCCAATCCGAATGCCAAAGGCGTCAACGACAACTGGAACGAATCGGTGAAGGTGCTGCGCATCGACCTGGATCAGGACAAGCTGCGCGCCGCCGGCATCAGTTCGCAGACCGTCATGCGGGCAGCCAATACGATCCTCTCCGGAACGACGATCGGCCAGTACCAGGAGGGCAACAAGCTCATCGATATCGTCGCCCGCCAGCCGGCCGATGAACGCTCGACCCTGACCGCGCTCAACGATGTCAGCCTTCCGGCGCCGGGCGGCAAGACGGTGCCGTTGTCGCAGTTCGCCCATCCGAAGTTCGTTTGGGAACCTGGCGTCGTCTGGCGCCAGGGCAGGGAATGGGCTATCACCGTGCAATCGGATGTCGTCGACGGTATCCAGGGGCCGACGGTCTCGGGCCAGATCAATCCGCAGCTCGACACATTGCGCGCGGCGTTGCCGCCCGGTTATCGCATCGAGCTGGCCGGGGCCGCGGCCGACAGCGGCAAGGCGCAGGCCTCGATTGCCGCAAACGTGCCACTGGTGATCTTCATCATCTTCACGTTGTTGATGCTGCAGCTTCACAGCTTTTCGCGCGCGCTGCTGGTGTTCCTGACCGGACCGCTAGGTATTGCCGGCGCCGCGATGGCATTGCTGATCCTGCACCGGCCATTCGGGTTTGTGGCGCAGCTGGGCGTGATTGCCTTGTTCGGCATGATCATCCGTAATTCCGTGATCCTGATCGATCAGATCGAGCACGATATCGCCGATGGCGCAGCGCCCTGGAATGCGATCGTCGAGTCCGCCGTGCGGCGCTTCCGGCCGATCATCCTGACGGCGGCAGCAGCGGTGCTCGCGATGATTCCCTTGTCGCGCTCGGTGTTCTGGGGCCCCATGGCTGTGGCCATCATGGGCGGCCTGATCGTGGCGACAGCCCTGACGCTACTGTTCCTGCCAGCCTTGTATGCGACCTGGTTCCGGGTGCGAAAACCGGCTTGAACTGGCCTCTGGACTGGCTAGAACCAGCAAAAATCAAGGCAGATAGCGAAAATATCCAGTAAGATCTCGGGTTGAAGTTGAATAGCCTCAGGCAGGAATCACGTAGGGCGACCGATTGTTCACTTCCGGGTCGCCCTTGTTTTTTCTGCACGGTCTTGATGGCGCCGATATTCCTGCGAGGATGGCGAAATTGGTAGACGCACCAGGTTTAGGTCCTGACGCCAGCAATGGTGTGGGGGTTCGAGTCCCCCTCCTCGCACCAACAATGTAAAAAACCCCAAGGCTTCAAAAACCTTACTTTACTTGGACGATCCAAATGGCAACTGCAGTCGAAACGCTGGACAAACTCGCCCGCCGCATCACGATTACCGTGCCGATGGCCGAAGTACAGGCAGAAGTTGAAAAACGCCTGAAGACGCGCGCCAAGAGTGCCAAGGCCCCGGGCTTCCGCCCAGGCAAGGTGCCGATGAAGATGGTCGCCGCCCAGTTTGGCTACCAGGTCGAGACCGAGGTCCTGAACGACAAGGTCGGCACCGCCTTCAACAATGCTGCCAACGAAAACAACTTGCGCGTGGCGGGTTTCCCGAAGATCGAGCCGAAGACCGGCGCCGATACGGTCGAAGGGTCGATCCTCTTCGACGCCACCTTCGAGGTCTATCCGGAAGTCAAGATCGGTGATCTGGCCAGCGCCGAAGTCGAGCGCACCACGACCGCCGTTTCCGATGTCGAGATCGACAAGACCATCGAAATCCTGCGCAAGCAGCGCGTGCACTATCACGTCAAGGGCGAGCACGGCCCGCACGGCGACGGCGGAACCGTCCAGACGGCGGAGAACGGCAACCAGGTCACGATCGATTTCGTCGGTTCCATCGACGGCGTCGAGTTCCCGGGCGGCAAAGCCGACAATTACACGTTCGTCCTGGGCGAAGGTCGCATGCTGCCGGAATTCGAAGCAGCCACCGTCGGCCTGAAGGTCGGCGAAGCCAAGACCTTCCCGCTGGCTTTCCCTGCGGATTATCACGGCAAGGATGTCGCCGGCAAGACTGCCGAATTCACCATCACGCTGAAGAAGCTGGAATGGGCGCACATGCCGGAAGTCGATGCAGAATTCGCCAAGTCGCTCGGTGTCGAAGACGGCGACATGGCCAAGATGCGCGAAGATATCAAGACCAACCTGGAGCGCGAAGTCAGCGGCCGGGTCAAGGCAAAGACCAAGGACAGCGTCATGGATGCGCTGATCAAGATCGCCGAACTCGACGTGCCCAAAGCGCTGATCGACCAGGACGTCGAGCGCCTGATGGACATGACCCGTCAGGACATGACCCAGCGCGGCATGGACGTCAAGGACATGCCGTTTCCGCCGGAGCTGTTTGCCGGCCAGGCAGAGCGTCGCGTGCGTCTTGGTCTGATCCTGGCCGAAGTGGTCAAGTCGAACAACCTGCAGGCAACGCCGGAGCAGGTCAAGGCTCAGGTCGAGGATTTTGCGCAAAGCTATGAAGATCCGAAAGAAGTCTTGAAGTACTATTTCGGCGACCGACGTCGCCTGGCGGAAGTCGAGGCACTTGTTTTGGAAGAAAACGTCGTCAACTATGTCCTGAGCAAATCGAAGGTGACCGACAAGCCGGTCGCGTTCGACGAACTGATGGCCACCAACCAGCAAGCCTGAAGTAAGCCTGAAGTAAGCCTGAAACTCGCTGTAACGCCCCGACTGCCCGGTCCCGCTTCCCCAGACGATGCAAGCGCGTGACAGAAATCTGGCAAAGGTGTGGCTGAGGTCTGGCAAACTCGGGGTGGTGTTTTCAAGTTTTTGAAAAGGAAAGCAGATGAACAGGATGAATTACAACCCGGCACTCGATACACAAATGCTTGGCATGGTGCCGATGGTGATCGAGCAGAGCGGTCGCGGCGAGCGCGCCTATGACATTTATTCGCGCCTGCTGAAGGAACGGGTCATTTTCCTGGTCGGACCGGTCAATGACCATGCCGCCAACCTGATCGTGGCGCAGTTGCTGTTCCTGGAAAGCGAAAATCCGGACAAGGACATTTCGCTTTACATCAATTCGCCGGGCGGTTCGGTTTCGGCAGGCATGGCGATCTACGACACGATGCAATTCATCAAGCCGGATGTCTCGACCCTGTGTACCGGCCTGGCGGCTTCGATGGGTGCCTTCCTGCTGGCTGCAGGCGCCAAGGGCAAGCGTTTTTCGTTGCCGAATTCCCGGATCATGATTCACCAACCATCCGGTGGCGCCCAGGGTCAGGCAACCGACATCGAGATCCAGGCCAAGGAAATCCTGTATTTGCGTGGGCGCTTGAATGGCATTCTGGCCGACAAGACCGGCAAGAGCATTGAACAGATCGGTCTCGACACCGAGCGCGACAACTTTATGTCGGCAGATGCTGCTGCGGAATATGGCATGATCGACAAGGTTCTGGTCACCCGGGCCTGAGTCCCGACCGGCGTTCGGCGCCAGTTCCGGCAGTCTTGGAACGTGGCAGGAACGCTTCGCCGCTGCTGCGTTGTATCGACGCCCGGGCCTATGAGGTTCGGGCGTTTTGCTTCATAAAAACGATATTTCCTTCTAATCAGTGGTTTTGTTGTGCGGCGGCGTGACGAAGATCCAAATCGCAGGTAATATCAAACCACACCACATTAAATGTTGCCCCATGTCAGACAAAAAATCCTCTAGCGGTGAGAAGCTGCTGTACTGTTCATTTTGCGGCAAGAGTCAACACGAGGTAAAAAAGCTGATCGCAGGTCCTTCGGTCTTCATCTGCGATGAATGCATCGACCTTTGCAATGACATCATCCGTGATGAAGCGTCCAGCGTCGAGACCGTCAGCGGTCCCAAGTCCGATCTGCCGACCCCTCAGGAAATCTGCGAGCTGCTGGACCAGTACGTCATCGGTCAGCACACCGCCAAGCGCATCCTGTCGGTCGCCGTCTACAACCACTACAAACGGTTGAAGCATCTCGGCAAGAAGGACGACATCGAACTTGCCAAGAGCAACATCCTCCTGGTCGGTCCTACCGGCTCCGGCAAGACGCTGCTGGCCCAGACCCTGGCGCGCATGTTGAACGTGCCGTTCGTGATTGCCGACGCGACCACGCTGACCGAAGCAGGCTATGTCGGTGAAGACGTCGAGAACATCATTCAGAAGCTGCTGCAGAACTGTAACTACGAAGTCGACAAGGCGCAGCGCGGCATCGTCTACATCGACGAGATCGACAAGATCTCGCGCAAGTCTGACAATCCATCGATCACTCGTGACGTCTCCGGCGAAGGCGTGCAGCAAGCCTTGCTGAAACTGATCGAGGGCACGATGGCGTCGGTGCCGCCGCAGGGCGGACGCAAGCATCCGAACCAGGATTTCGTTCAGATCGATACCACCAACATCATGTTCATTTGTGGTGGTGCATTCGATGGCTTGACCAAGATCATTTCGAATCGCTCGGAAAAAAGCGGTATCGGTTTTTCGGCCAGCGTTAAAAGCCAGAGCGAGCGCACCGCCAGTGAAGTCTTGCTGGAAGCCGAGCCGGAAGATCTGATCAAGTTCGGTCTGATTCCGGAACTTGTCGGCCGTTTGCCGGTGGTGGCCACGCTGTCCGAACTCAACGAAGAAGCATTGATCCAGATTTTGCTGGAGCCAAAGAATGCGTTGATCAAGCAGTACGCCAAGCTGTTACAAATGGAAGGCGCGGAACTCGAGGTTCGTCCCGGCGCGTTGCATGCCATCGCCAAAAAGGCCTTGGCACGCAAGACCGGCGCACGTGGTTTGCGCTCGATCATCGAACACGCATTGCTCGATGTGATGTACGAACTGCCGAACCAGCAAAATGTCGCAAAAGTGGTAATCGATGAGAATACGGTCACGAATGGCGCGAAGCCATTATTGATTTATCACGAACAGCCAAAGGTCTCGGGCGCAAAGTCGTAAATTAGCCGCACATTCGGTGAAATCACCGGGTGCGGGG
>JAYUWF010000286.1:0-12507 GCA_043753685.1 Herminiimonas sp. | reverse complement strand
ATCGTCGGCGGCATGGGCACCATTGCAGGTTCCATCTTCGGCGCGATCACCGCCGCCAGAAAAAAAAACGACATGATCAACGGGAAGCTCTCGGGCGTCACGAGCCGGAAGAAGTACGCGAACAACCCGCCCGCCACCCCGGCATAGAACGACGACAGTGCGAACGACAGCAGCTTGTAACGCAACAGCGGAATGCCCAGCACGGCAGCCGAAATGTCGCGGTCGCGAATGGCGATGAAGGCGCGGCCGATGCGCGAGCGGAACAGGTTGGCGGCGCCGAAGACCATCAAAATCATGATCGGCACGATCATCCAGTACAAACGAAATGAGGTATCGAGCTCGGCGCCGAACAGGCGCGCCGGCGGCACCGTCATGCCGCCGCTGCCGCCGGTGACGCCCGACCAATGCGAAAAAGCGAAATGCGCGATGAAGCCGGCGGCAATCGTCGAAATCGCCAGGTACAGACCCTTGACCCGCAGCGACGGCAGGCCGACCAGGATGCCGCCTGCCATGGCCACCAATCCACCGGCCAGCAGGTTGGCCAGGAACGGCGTACCGAAGCGCACCTGCAGGATCGCCACCGTGTAGGCGCCCAGGCCCATGAAGGCGGCCTGCCCCAGGCTGACCAGCCCGGTATATCCGGTCAGCAGATTCAATCCCGTCGTGCTGGCGATGTTGATGGCGCACAGGCACGCCAGGTACAGCCAGTATTCGTTGGCAATGAAGGGAAAAGCTGCCAGCGACAGCAACAGCAAGCCGAACCAGATACGTTGCGGCGTGCTGTCGAACAGTGCCTGGTCGGCGGTATAACTTTCCTTGGCGGCGCCGATGCGCATTACAGTCTCTCGATCTCGTGCGTGCCGAACAGGCCATAGGGCCGGATCAGCAGAATCACCACCAGCAGGCTGAAGGTTGCCAGCAACTTGTATTCGCCGCCGAGGTAGGAGCCGGTCCAGGCTTCCACCACGCCGATCAGCAAGCCGCCGACCAGTGCGCCCAGCACGCTGTCCAGACCGCCGAAGATCACGACCACCAGCACCGACAGGCCGAACACGCCCATGGCCGAGGAAATGCCGCCGATGGCGCCGACCACGATGCCAGCCACGCCAGCGATCACCGCCGCAAAGCTCCACGACAGGGAAAACACCCGTGGTACGTTGATGCCCATCGAGTAGGCCGCCGCCTGGTCGGACGCCGTCGCGCGCAGGGCGATGCCGCCGCGCCAAAAGCGGAAGATCGCCAGCACCACTGCGATCAGGGCCACCGCGACCCAGAAACCATAGAAAATTTTCGGTGGCAAGAACGCCTCGCCGATCTGGATCGGTTTGCTGGGCAAGAACTCCGGCAAACGGCGTTGGTCCGCCGTCCAGATCAACTCCACCAGGCCGACCAGGATCGACGACAGGCCGACCGTCACCATGAAAGACGAAATCGGCGACTCGCCCAGCATCGGCCGGATGATGGTGCGCTCGACCAGGGCGCCGATGCCGGCCATGCACAGGAGCGCCGCCGGAATCGCCAGCCACAGCGGCAGCCCGAGCCCGGCCGAGAAGGCAAAGAACAGATAGGCGCCGAACATCAGCATGTCGCCGATGGCCAGGTTGACCACCTTGGTCGCCTTGTAGATGATCACGAAGGCCAGGCCAGTCAATGCGTACAGCCCGCCGGTGCCCAGACCGGCGAGCGAAATCTCGAGGAAGAACAGCCAGTCGAAGTTCATGCCACGCTCGTTTCGACGCTGGCGGCGGGATTGCGATAGCGGGCCCGCAATGCCTGCACGTCGCCGGAACCCAGGTACGCCTTGATCACGTCCGGATTGCCCTGCACCTGCGCCGGCTCGCCATCGGCGATCACCTGACCGAAATTCAAGACCACGACGTGGTCCGACAGGTCCATCACCATGCCCATGTCGTGCTCGACCATCAGGATCGTGACGCCCCATTCGCGCCGTACCTCGAGGATGAAGCGCGCCATGTCTTCGGTTTCTTCGCGGTTCATGCCGGCCACCGGTTCGTCCAGCAAGAGGATCGCGGGTTTCATGGCCAGCGCGCGCGCCAGCTCGACCCGCTTTTGCAAACCGTAGGACAGGGAGGCGACCGGCGCCTTGCGGATGTGATCGATTTCCAGGAAGTCGATGATGCGTTCTTCGATTTCCTGCCGCAGCTGGGCTTCTTCGCGGCGCACCGCAGGGGTATGGAACAGCGCCGACAGCAGGCCCGTCTTCAGGTGGCAGTGACGGCCGAGCTTGATATTGTCCAACACGCTCATGCCACGAAACAGGGCGATGTTCTGGAAGCTGCGCGCCAGTCCCAGAGCCGCGCGCTTCGGCGGCGCGACGCCGGCCAAGCTCTGGCCACGAAAGACAATCTCGCCGGCCGCCGGCGTATAGAAACCCGAGATGGTGTTGAAGACAGAAGTCTTGCCGGCGCCGTTGGGACCGATGACGGACGTGATGGAACCTTCCGCGACGCTGAACGTCACCTCATTGAGCGCCTTGACGCCGCCAAAGGCCAGGGTCACGCCACGCACTTCGAGGATGGGATGGACTGCTGGCTGCAACGCCGTCTCCTGTTTTTTGTGCAGCGCATGAAATTTCTGCGCCTGGCGTGGCATCTTTTTCAGCGGTGTCCTACTTGCCAGTAACATGGAAAATACTTGCTAATTTGAAAGCATGCAAGGTTTTTCATTGCGCCGTATCGACAGGACGGTTGGTTCGCTAGCGAACAGACCGCATGACGGATCGGGCGCAAGGTAGCGGCCAACCTATCCACCAACCGAGAGGTAACTATCGTGAACATCAACAAATGCGTCGACAAGAAATTCGCCGAATTGAGTTTTTCGCAGCTCGCCGAAGCGCCCATCGATGCCCTGCGCGGCGTCAGTGCGAAGGATGCGGCCGCCCTCAAGCAAGCGTTCAACATCACGACCATCCGTGAATTCGCGAATCTGAATTTCTTGAAATGGGCGCAGGCGATCGTGACCCTGGCAGACGAGGATGAGTCCGAAAAAGAAAAAGTCGGCGAACATCTGCTCGATGAAGCGATCGAGATGACCTTCCCTTCGAGCGATCCGATTGCCGTGTCGAGCATCACGCGCATCGAACATTCGCCTGACAAGGCGCCGGAGCAAAGCTCCGAGAAAGCGCCGGCCCACGGCGACCATCAGAACGCGCAGCCCTGATACGGCGGCGACTCGCGTACACTTTGTCTCCTGCAAGCCAGGTGGCGCACGCTTCGTGCCCCACGATCGACATTGAGGAATCCGAACATGCAAATCCAGACCAATACCGATCACACCATCGAAGGCACCGAAGCCCTGACCACCCATGTTGAAAACGTGGTCAACCTTGCCATGGGCCGCTTCAGCGAGAACATCACGCGCGTGGTGGTCCACCTGAACAAGAACAATGATTCCAAGTCACCGACGGGCGACTTCCGCTGCCTGCTCGAGGCACGCATCGAAGGCCATGCGCCAGTGACCGCCAGCGACCATGCCGGCAACCTGCACCAGGCAATTCACGGTGCGTCCGAAAAACTCAAGCGCGCAGTCGGCAGCACCCTCGGCAAGCTGAGCGGCGTCAAGGGTGGCCCGGTGGTGGCCGAAGCGCTGGCGGACAATACCGACGAGTCGGGTGAGAACGCGGACGGCGACGGCCGCGCTTAGCCGACTCTGGCTCGTGAAGGGCGGCCGGCAACCGGCACGCCTGCGCAAAGTCATCAGTGCGCGAATCAACTGACGATTCAGGCGGGTGCAGACCTCTTCAAAGGTGGCCGCGCCAACAGTCCGGTCAAGAAAATATCGATCATGGTCGGCGCATGCGCGCCCAGATCGTAGGCATCGGTATCGACCAGCCATTCATAGATCATGCCGATCAGGTAACTGTTCAATGCCTGCACCGCGACCCAGGTATCGGTGTCCGGCGGCAGCTTGCCCTGATCGACCGCCTGCTGCAGTATCTGCTGCATTTTCGACAGGCATTCGCCGCGCTTTTCCTTTTCGTGCACGAAGCAGGCCATGTCGTCGTTCTTCTCGCAGTGGTGAAAGAGGATGTCGAAGACTGCTTTCTGTTGCGCGTTGCCAGTGACCGTTACCACCATATGCAGCATCATTTGACGCAATGCAGCTAGCGGATCGGCACCGGGAGCGGAAACGATTTCATTGAGCATGGCCTGCATCGGCAGGAACACGCGATCGCACATCGCCTGGAACAATGCGCTCTTGTCCTTGAAGTGCCAATAGATCGCACCGCGCGTCATTCCGGCTGCGCAGGCGACATCGTTCAAGGTGGTGCGGGTGACGCCCTTGTCGATGAATTCACGTTCGGCGGCATCGAGCAGCGCCGAATAGGTCGCCTGGGATTCACCCTTGACTTTTCGTACCATTACTTCACTCCGGATTCTGCAAAAGGGGGCAGGTTACCTCGCGGCACCGGGCGACGCCACCGATTTTTGTAACTTGAGGTGGCGTTTGCATATCGACCTGCCGCAGGCTTGACCGCGGAACGAGATCGCACCCGGGAAACCAAAATACTATTGCAATCGCACATATACAAACATTCATGCATGTATATATAATATCACACGACTTCTTCGAATCGAGATAACCCATGCGCTCTTTACACCTAGTAACAACACCCTTCCAATCGCACCGTCGCGCTGGCGCGCTTGCCATCGCGCTGGCCTTGCCGCTGTTGATGTCCGCCTGCGGAAAAGGCGCCGACACTGCCAAGGGCCCCCCGGGCGGCGCCATGCCACCGCCGGAAGTCAACGTCGTCACGGTGCAACCGAAATCGATTGCGCTCGGTTACGAGTATGTCGGCCAGACCGCCGGCTCGCGCGAGACCGAAGTGCGCGCACGGGTCGGCGGCATCCTGGAAAAGCGCCTGTATGAAGAAGGCAGCCGCGTCAAGGCAGGCACGGTGCTGTTCCAGATCGATCCGGGCGCCTACCGTACCCAGCTGGCTTCGGCCGAGGCCGCATTCGGCGTGGCGCAGGCCAGGCTGAATCAGGCCAAGCGCGAATATGCGCGCCTGGCGCCACTGGCCGCTGAAAAAGCCGTCAGCCAGAAGGAATTCGACGACGCCCGATCGCTGTCCGAAACCGCCGAAGCCAGCCTGAAGCAAGCGCAGGCCGTGGTCAATGAAGCGCGTCTGAACCTGGGCTATACCCGCGTCGTGGCGCCGATCGACGGCATCACCAGCATCGCCGCCAAGTCCAACGGCAGCCTGGTCACGCCGACCGACAGCCTGTTGACGACCCTGGTGCAGACCGATCCGATCTACGTCAATTTCAGCGTCACCGAAGCCGATTACCTGAAGCTGACCAAGGACGTCGGCAGCGGACGCGTGAGCGTGCCCGGCAAGCGCAACAGCAACGGCAGCGTCGCCTTCGACGTCAAGCTGAAACTGGCCGACGGCAGCATGTTCCCGGCGGTGGGCAAGATGAATTTCGCCAGCGAGCGGATCAATCCCGCCACCGGCGGTTTCGATGCCCGGGCCCAGATTCCGAATCCGGGCGGTACCTTGCGCCCCGGCCAGTTCGTGCGCGTCGTCCTCAAGGGCGCGAGTCTGGACAATGCGATTGCCATTCCGCAGCGCGCCGTGATCGACAGCCCGATGGGCAAGATCGTGTTTACCGTCACGCCAGACAACAAGCTGGCGCCGCGTCCGCTGGAACTGGATGGCTGGTCGAATGGCGAGTGGATCGTGACGAAGGGCCTGAAAGCCGGCGAGCGGGTACTGGTCGACGGCTTCATCAAGGCGCATGACCCCGGCATGCTGGTGACACCGGTGGCCCTGACGCCGGCGGCGGCCGCTGCCGTGACGGTGGCCGACGCCGCCGCGCCTGCCATCGCACCGGGCGCCGTGCCGGCCGGCGGTGCGCCGGCAACGCCGGGACCGACCGGTGCGCCCGCCGGACCTGGTGGTACCGGCGCGCCTGGCGCTCCTCCCGCACCAGGTGCGCCTGCCCCGGCCGGCAAGCCCGCCGCTGCATCCGCCCCCACCGCAAAATAAGCCCACCGGCGCCAAGGATCCCCTTACATGTTCTCCAAATTTTTCATCAACCGGCCGATCTTTGCGACAGTCCTGTCGCTCATCATCGTGCTGGCCGGCCTGGCCGCCTTGCGCGTGCTGCCGATCTCGCGTTACCCGGAGATTTCCCCGCCGGTCGTCAACGTCACCGCCATCTATCCGGGCGCCTCTGCTGAAGTCATCGAGCGCACCGTCGCCGCACCGATCGAGGAACAGATCACCGGTGTGGAAAACATGCTCTACATGGATTCGGTGTCCTCGGCCGATGGCCGCGTCTCGATCAACATCACTTTCGATGTCGGCACCGATCTGGATATCGCGGCCGTGAACGTCAACAACCGGGTGCGTCAGGCCGATGCCAAGCTGCCGCAGGAAGTGCGGCGCCAGGGTGTGACCGTCAGCAAGAGCTCGGCCAACTTCCTGGTGGTGGTCGCCCTGTTCTCGCCCGACGACCGGTATGACTCGCTGTTCCTGTCGAACTATGCGACCCAGAACATCGTCGACCGCTTGAAACGCATCAACGGCACCACCAATGTCCAGGTATTCGGCGCCAAGGATTACGCGATGCGGGTCTGGATGCGACCGGACCGCATGGCGCAGCTGGGCGTGACCACCGGCGACATCGCCAATGCGATCACGGAACAGAATGCGCAATACGCTGCCGGCAAGATCGGCGCGCCCCCGGGCAACACCGAAGAACTGACACTGACCGTAACGGCCAAGGGCCGCTTGCTCGAGCCCGAAGAGTTCGCCAACATCATCCTCAAGACCGCCCCCGGCGGCGCGACCATCCGCATCAAGGACGTGGCGCGGGTCGAACTCGGCTCGAAGGATTACAACCTCAATGGCCGGGCCAACGGCCACGAATCCGCCGCCATCGGTGTGTTCCTGCAGACCGGCGCCAACGCGCTCGACACGCGCAAGGCAGTCGAAAACGCCATGCAGGAAATGAAAGCGAAATTCCCGCAGGGGATGACCTACAGCACGCCGTACGACACCACGCCCTTTGTCACCGAATCGATCTATGAAGTCCTGAAAACGCTGGCCGAAGCGATGGTGCTGGTGTTCGTGGTGGTGTATCTGTTCCTGCAGAGCTGGCGCGCCACCATCATCCCGACCCTGGCCGTGCCGGTGTCGCTGATCGGCACCATGGCCGGTCTGCATCTGCTGGGTTACAGCATCAACACCCTGACGTTGTTCGGCATGGTGCTAGCCATCGGTATCGTGGTCGATGACGCCATCGTGGTGCTGGAAAACGTCGAGCGGCTGATGAACGAAGAAGGCATGAGTCCGAAGGACGCCGCCATCGAAGCCATGCATGAAGTGACCGGCCCGGTGATCGCCATCGTGCTGGTACTGGTGGCCGCCTTCGGCCCGATCGCCTTTCTTGGTGGCCTGGCCGGCGAGTTGTATCGCCAGTTTTCGGTGACGATCTCGATCGCCGTGGTCCTGTCCGGCATTACCGCCCTGACGCTGACCCCGGCTCTCTGCGCGGTGTTGCTGAAACCGGATCGCGTGGACAAGCCGAAATTCTTTGTCTGGTTCAATCGCCGCTTCCTGTGGCTGACCCAGCGCTACACCGCCGGCGTGACGTTCTTCCTCAAGCGCGCGGTGCTGGGCGTATGCCTGTTCCTCGGCATGGTCGTGCTGGCAGGCGTCTTGTGGAAAGCGGTGCCGGGCGGCCTGGTGCCGGACGAAGACCAGGGTTATTTCATCGGCGCCGCGATCCTGCCGGAAGGCTCGTCGCTGGCCCGCACCGACAGCATGGTCAAGAAGATCGAAGCGAGCATGAAGGGCAACCCCGACATCGACACCACCTTCGCCCTGGTGGGCCTGGATTTCCTGGGAGGCGGCGGCTTGAAGTCGTCGGCTGCCACCATGTTCTTCCCGCTGAAACCGTGGGACGAACGGACCAAATCGGCGCAGCAGCTGGTCGGCGAAAGCTACATGAAGACCGGCGGCATCAAGGAAGGCTTGCCACTGTTCTTCAGTCCACCGGCGATCCAGGGCCTGGGCCAGACCGGCGGCTTCGAATTCTACCTGCAGAACAAGGGCGAAGGCGGCGTCAGGAAGCTGGCCGAGTTCTTGCCGAAACTGCTGGAAGAAGCGAACAAGCAACCGGAACTGGCGGGCGTAAAAACCCTCTTCCAGGCACGCTCGCCACAACTGTATGTCGACGTCGACAATGAGAAAGCCCGATCCATGGGCATACCGCTGGCCGACATCTACAACACGCTGGCCGCCGCGATGGGCAGTTATTACGTCAACGACTTCAACAAGAGCGGCCGCATCTACACCGTGCTGTTGCAGGCCGATGGGCCCTTCCGCGCCAAGCCCGACAACCTGGGCGACATGTATGTACGCGCCGCGACCGGCCCCAACGCCGGCCAGATGATTCCGTTGCGTGCATTCACGACCGTCAAGTTCATCAGCGGCCCGGATTCGGTCGAGCGCTTCAACGCGCTGCCCTCCATCAAATTGCTGGGCGACGCCAAACCGGGCTACAGTTCAGGCCAGGCGATCGCCGCGATGGAGCGCGCGGCCAACAACGTCCTGACCGACGACATGACTTACGACTGGGGCGGCGCATCGTTCCAGGAAAAACGCAGCAGCAGCGCAGCCGGCATCGCCCTGGGCGCCGGCGTGCTGATGATCTTCCTGATCCTGGCGGCGCAGTACGAAAAATGGTCGCTGCCGTTCTCGGTACTGCTGGCCATGCCGTTCGGAATTTTCGGTGCATTGCTGGCGGTGTACCTGCGTCACTTCAACAACGACGTGTACTTCCAGATCGGCCTGGTGACGCTGCTGGGACTGTCGGCCAAGAATGCGATTCTGATCGTCGAGTTCGCCGTCATGAAGGTGCATGAAGGCTATGCACCGGTGGCGGCGGCACTGGAAGCGGCGCGCCTGCGTTTCCGGCCGATCTTGATGACCTCGCTGGCCTTCATCCTGGGCGTCGTGCCGCTGGCATTTTCCAGTGGCGCCGGCGCCGCGGCGCGGCAATCGCTGGGCACCGGTGTGCTGGGCGGCATGCTGGCCGCGACCTTCCTGGCGATCTTTTTCGTGCCGCTGTTCTTCAAGCTGATCAACGATCGCCGCTTCAAGACCACCGACCAGGATTTCGAGCATCCGGAACATTCGCCGATGAATAAGCCGAATCAGCCGAACGACAAGCCGAACAACCAACCACCCGATGGCGCCCCTGCGACGGCGGCGGTTGTCGCGGGAAGGGAATGACCATGACTTACCATCGTCTTACCATGCTGTCTGCCAGCCTGCTGCTGGCCGGATGCGCTGCAGTGGGGCCGAACTACCAGCGCCCTGCGCTGGATTTGCCGACCACTTTGGGCACTGGCATGACTGGCGCGGCCGCGACCGCACCAACCACAGCCGCGCCGGCAGTCGACTGGCTCACCTGGTGGAAATCCTTCCAGGACCCGGTCCTCGACGACCTGCTGAAAGAAGCCGCCACCGGCAACCAGGACCTGGTGCTGGCCGCCGGGCGGATCGCGGAAGCGCGCGCCAATGCCGTTATCACCGACGCCAACCGCTATCCGACAGTCGACGGCAGCCTCGGCGCATCGCGCAACCGCAGCAGTGAAAACACCGGGCAACTGCAGACCGGCGCGCCGCAATTCTCGAAGGATTTTCAGCTGCGCCTGAGCGCTTCCTACGAAATCGACTTCTGGGGCAAGTTCAGCCGCGCCAGCGAAGCGGCGCGGGCACGCCTGCTGTCGCAGGAAGAAAATCGCGGGGCAGTGCTGAGCAGCCTGTATTCGAACGTCGCGCAAAATTATTTTGCGCTGCGCTCCTACGATGCGCAGCGCGCGCTGGCCGATTCGGCGCTGGAAACCCGCCTGGAAAACCTGCGGCTGCAACAGCGGCGCCTGGCCGCCGGCTCGATCGGCACGCTGGAACTGCATCAGGCGCAGTCCGAAGTCGCCGCCGCCGAAATCGCCCAGGCGCAGGCCAGCCAGGCGGTGGCCACCACCGAAACCGTGCTGGCGGTGCTGCTGGGCCGCTCGTCACGCGCCATCACCACCCCGGTGATCGCACGCGGCGCGCCGATCGACACGCTGTATCGCCAGATGATCGTGCCGGCCGATCTGCCGGCCGACCTGCTCAACCGCCGTCCGGATCTGCTGGCGGCCGAACAGGCACTGGTGGCGGCGAATGCCGACATCGGCCAGGCGCGGGCGAATTATTTCCCGAGCGTGAAGCTGACCACGGGTCTCGGCTATGAATCGAATCGCCTGAGCGAGCTGATCAACCCTGCATCGCTCTTGTGGAACCTTGGCGCGAATCTGGTGCAGCCGATCTTCCGGGCCGGCGCCATCGGTGCCCTGGTGTCGGGTGCGGAAGCGCGCAAGACCCAGGCCGAGGCACAGTATGTGCAAAGCGTGCAGAACGCGTTCAAGGACGTGCACGATGCCTTGACCAACCTGTCGGCCAGCGAGCTGGTGGTGGCGGCATCGACCCGGCGCGCGGCGGCGCTCACCGATGCCTTGCGACTGGCGACCCTGCGGTATGACAACGGCTACACCAGCTTCCTGGAAGTGCTGACCGCGCAGCGCGACCTGCTGCAGACGCAGGCCAGCCTGATCGATGCCCAGCGCAACAAGCTGGCTGCGGCGGCGGCGCTGTACCGCGCGGTCGGTGGTGGCTGGGAAAAACCGGCGGGCCTGGCGTCGAATTGAGGCGGGCGGCGCGGGGGCAGACCGGCAGAGAATGATCCTGCAGCCGGCTGCGCTGCGCGGGCTACAGGATCAGACGTCCGCAGGACGCCGCGCGTGGTCGTCGGTATCCGCGTCGGCGCCGGTGTCGACACCTTCCAGCGGATCGAACTGCCGCATCAGTTGTTCCAGATGCTGCGCAATGTCAGGCGCGCCAGTCATTTCGCCGAAGGTACCGCGGGTAATGGGTCCATGGGCGAACAAGCCATCGACCACCCGACCATGGGCACCCAGAATCCGGCTGCGTGAATCCACTGCCAGACCCGCGCCGATGCGGTCGAGCTGGACCAGACCCCGCGCCAGCAAGTCGCCGATCAACGGATTTCTGGCGATATCCTTTTCAGGCCCGGTGCAGAAGATCACGCGATCGAAACTTTCCAGCTCGGTCGTTCTGCCGTGCGGGCGCAGCAGGCAATGCAAATGTCCCTCACCGAGGGCAATCGAGTCGATTCCGGCCTGCCGTACCCTCAGCTGGCCTGCGGCGATTGCCTGCGACAGCGTCGCCTGCACCTGGGGACCGATTCGGAAGCGATGCACTTCCCAGAACGGCAACAAGCGCCGCACGACTCGCCGCTGTTCGGTTGCCGACAACGCCGGCCACAATAAATACAACTGGGCGCGCAAGCCATCGAGCACCGGGTGCCAGTCACGCTGGCGGTACTGGGCGACGCGCTGCCGCGCCAGCCGCAACAGCCCACGTGCGGTCGCAGGTGGCGCACTGCCCGCCAAAAAATCGATGGTGCCGAATTCGCCGTGCGCTTTAGGCAGCAGCCCGCGCCGCGAGATCGCCGTGATCGGCCCGCAATGGCCGCGCTGCACCAGGCTCGCCACCACATCGGCCATGGTCAGCCCGGTGCCGATCAGCAGTACCTTGTCGGATGGCGCGATCTGGTCGAAACCGCCGACAGCCCACGGATCGGCAATCAGTGCCGGACAAATCAGCACACCGTCGTCAACATGGCACGGCTGGACCGGCGCCGCATGACCGAAGGCCAGCACCACGCCATCGGCCGGCAGCGCCTCGCCCGTGGCGAGCAGCACCAGATGACGGGTCGAGGCGCCTGCTTCGATTGCCGCGGCCTGGCTGCGATGGTGCTGCAATGTGACCCGATCGCCCGCCGCGTCGACAGTGGACTGCAAGGTGTCGGCGACGTAGGCGCCGTAATGCTTGCGGGCGACGTAGTGGTGACCGCGCTCATCGGTGCTGGCGGCATCCGGCAGTACCCCGTGGTCGAACAGCCAGCGCGTGGCATGCCCGGGATCATCGCGGAACAGGCTCATGCGCTCGCTGGGCACGTTGATCCGGTGCGCCGGGTCATCGGTGCCGTAGGCGACGCCGCGTCCAAGGACGGCTGCAGGCTCGACGATGTCGATCTGCAGCGCACGGGACGTGTGGCCGATCAGGTGGATGACATAGGCCACGCCGGTGTAACCGCCACCGATGATGATGATGCGCAGGGGCGCGGAGTGCGCGACGGAAGTCTTGTGCATGGATGACATAAATTCGTTGACGATACCGACGCCGGAGCGAAAAGAGAACCATTTTTTTCGCATGTAAATATACAGCCGAGCCACTCGACGTTCGATGGGATCAGATTTTCGCCGCTACCGACACGTCAGAAAATGGCGGCATAATCGGACGTGGGTTGGGGGACTGTCGTTTTCTGATTTGAAGTGCACCGACGGTGCTTGAAGCGCGCCAGACTTCTAGGAACATTCCCGCGCGCGAGCTTGCGCTTCTGG
>JAYUWF010000285.1:0-4169 GCA_043753685.1 Herminiimonas sp. | reverse complement strand
GCTGTTTCGTGATTGCGCCAGATTGACCATGGATTTGCATCCTGCTAGGATCCAACCCTGGAAGGCGCGGAATTTTTGGGCGCCGCCGGTACATCCCGATTCATAAGAGAGATAGTGAATGGTCATCAAGCGCAAGCCGCCCGCAATCAAACCGAAGCCCGCGGAATCCGTCCCGGGCCTAGTCGAGCAGGTCTACCGCCATCTCGAATCCATGATCGTGACCTTGCAGTTACCGCCCGGCGCGCTGTTGTCCGAAGTCGTAATCAGCAAGGAACTGGGCGTCAGCCGAACACCGGTTGGTGAAGCGCTTCAGCGCCTGTCGCGCGATGGCCTGGTCACCATCCTTCCCCGACGTGGCATTGTGGTGACCGAGGTCAGCGCGTCGGATCACTTGCGCCTGCTGGAATTGAGACGTGAGATTGCACGATTCATTGCCCGCGTGGGCGCGCGCAGAGCGACCGCCGACGAGCGCGACGGTTTCAGGCAAGTGGCGGATGAATTCGTCAAGGCCGCTGTTGCGGGCGATGATGAGGCGGCCTTCGCCGCAGACAAAAAATTTCACGATCTCTTTGCCGCATCCTCGCACAACAACTTTGCGGCACTGGCGATGGAGCCGCTGGATTCGCTGTCGCGGCGCTTCAGTTATGTGCATCAGGCGATGGAAGGCGACAAGGTCCGGTCAGCGCGGCTGCATGCGGCGATCGCCATGGCAATCGCTAAGGGTGATGCGCAAGAGGCTGAGCAGGCGGTCAATGAATTGGCCGACTACCTGGATGAATTCGTCCGCAGGACGCTCGACGAGCCTCCTGCCCTGCCAGCACGCTGACACCTCACCAGGCCGCTTGCCAGCAGCGCCGGCCAAAATGGTCAATGCTGTTTGAAAAGCGCGCCCCGTCAGTGGCCAGCTGAACTTTTGGCCGGATCAGGCGGGCCGACGAATCGGAAGCTCGCCAGGCGGAAAGATGCGCAGTTCGGCGGTACCCACACCTGCAGAGTCCCCCGTGCTGCGCAGAGCCGCCACCGGCTCTGAAGGCGAGAACACTGCAAAGACGCGCATTGGTTCCCAACCGGTATTGAAGGTGGCGTGATAGGCACCTTTGGGTATGTAGATCAGACTGCCGGCGCTGACTTTTTCAATGACTTCGGTACCGTCGGCATGCTCGATGGTGTGTTCGCCATGTCCCGCAATGACGTAGATGATCTGCTCCGCGTCGGCGTGGAAGTGGCGGGAATGGCCATGGCCCGGTTCGAACACCAGCGACACGGCACCCAGCGCTTGCGACCCGGTGATCTGCGGGCCGCACAGCACCTTGGCAGTGGTCCAGTCAGTCATGATCGTCTCAACCGAGTCCGGGCGCACAACCATTTGTTTGTTGCTCATTTGCTGTCCTTTTCGAAGTGGCGGCGATGCAGCCAGCAGTTCGCTGACCGGATGCCGACGCCGGAACCCAGAAGTCGAATCCTTCTGGAATCCTAGTAGGATTCCACATTCGTGTCAATTGAATTGAGGTTACATTCATTGGAATACAAACTTCGACAGGCAGTTGAAAACTCGCTGCCGATCAATCGTTCAACGCGATGCCGGAGTCAGGTGCAGGCTGACGATATCGGCCTGCGCCGCGCCGTAATGTGGATATCGTTGACGCACAAGGGGATCGTGACCCGGCACTACATGGTCCGGGCCATCGGCCAGCGCCAGTAGCTTGCGGTAGCCGTCGAGCATGGCACCGACGTGGAAGACGATGGGAAACGGCGATGTCGCTTCGATGTTTTCATAAAAATGGCTGGCGTCGGACGCCAGCACGATCCAGCCGCGTGCAGTGTGAACCCGCACTGCTTGCAGGCCATCCGTGTGGCCGCCCACCAGCACCAATTCGATTCCGGGCGCAAGGCCGACGTCGCCGTCGTGGAACACCACCCGATCGCGATAGACGCCGCGCACGATTTCGACCACGTCATCCACGGCATAGGCATGACGCAGGAGCGGGTGCTTCATGTGGCGCCCGGTGGCGAACTGCAGCTCGCGTTCCTGCAGATGGATACGAGCCTGGGGCAGCAAGTTGATGTTGCCCGCGTGGTCGTAGTGCAGGTGTGTGACGATCACGTCGCTGACCTCTGCCGCAGCAATGCCCAGCGTTTGCAGGGATGCGATCGGACAGCGCAAGAACGTGCGGCCGCGCTGCTCGGCAGCGGCCCGGTTGAAACCGGTATCGACCAGCCAGTTACGACCGAGGCCACGTATCGCCCAGACGTAGTAATCCATCGGCATCGGTCCGTCATGGGGATCGTTCACGATGAAGTTTTCACTGCGCTGCCGCGCCGCCGTGGCGTAACGCAGCGCAAATACTTCGTATTCCGGCAAGCCGGCCGACGTCATACGACGACCCTGGCAAGTTTCACAGTGCATCCTTTTTCAGATAGCGGTACAGCGCGGTGTGATCCGCCCCTTTGCCCAGCGCTGCATCGGCTGCGCGCCAGATCTGCAGCACCTCGTCACCCAGGTCCATCGTCTGTCCCAGCGACTTGCCCAGGCCCATGGCAATGCCGAGATCCTTGGCCATCAGGCCGAGCGAAAACCCGGAATTGAATTTGCCCGACAACATGAATTGATTCACCTTGTTTTCGGTCGTATTGTTCTTGCCCGTGGAACTGTTCAGTACGGCCACCATGGCTGCCGGGTCCAGACCAAATGCGCTGCCCACATGCAGCGCCTCGACCGTCGCCGCAAGGCCAGCAGCGGACACATAATTATTCAAGGCCTTCATTGCATGGCCAGCACCTGCCTGCCCCACATGCGTGAAATTTTTACCCATGACCTTCAAGACATCCGCGCAGCGTGATAGTACGTCAGCGTCGCCGCCCACCATGATCGCCAGCGAGCCGTCGACGGCGCGCTTGACGCCGCCCGAGACCGGCGCGTCGAGATAACGCAGGCCCTTTTGCGCCAGCGTTGCTTCGAGTGTGCGCGAGCGCATCGGCTCGGATGAACTCATGTCGATGACGGTTGCGCCTTGCGGCAAGACGCTGTGCAGACCTGGCCGCCCTGCCTCGCCCAGCAGGATCGCCTCCACCGCATTCGAATCCGGCAGCATGGTGATCACCAGCTCGACTTGCCGGAAATCGTCGATGCCGGACGCCACCACGGCGGCGCCGTGTTCGGCCGCGAAGCGGGCCGTGGCATCGGCACTCAGATCCATGACCGTCAATGGGTATCCCGCCTGCGCCAGCAGGTGGGCCATTGGATAGCCCATCATGCCCAGGCCGATAAAACCGATCTTCATCACTAGATTCCCAGCTCTTTGAACACTTCCTTAGCGTTGCGGAAGCTGTCGATCGCAGCCGGTACACCGCAATAGATGGCGGACTGAAGGAACACTTCCTTGATCTCTTCCTTGGTCAGACCGTTATTGATTGCGCCGCGTACGTGCAGCTTCAACTCATGCGGCCGGTTCAGCGCCGTGAGCATCGCCAGGTTCAAAAAACTGCGGGTGCGGCGGTCAAGGCCAGGCCGGTTCCAGACATCGCCCCAGCAGTATTGGGTCACCAGCTCCTGCATGTCCATATTGAAGTCGTCTGCATTCTTGAGCGACGCATCCACATATTCCGCTCCCAGTACTTCGCGACGGGTCTCGAGGCCTTTATCGAACAGATCCTGATTCATGATTTTTTCTCCAGTGTTGTGGACGTGGTTTTCGGTGTGCGACCAGGGCTGCTTACTTCTTCAGCAGCGGACAGGTGCTGTCGCTCAGGGGCATGTACGCCTGGTCGCCGGGAATCGTCTTGATGATTTTCAGCAGATCCCATTCGCTCTTGGACTCCGACGGTTTTTTCGCCTCTGCCAGATACATGTCATGCACCATGCGACCGTCTTCGCGGATCTTCCCGCCCTTGGCGAAAAAATCATTGATCGGTGTCGCCTTCATCTTAGGCATCACGGCGCCGGCGTCGTCGCTGTTGGATGCTTGCACCGCGTTCAGATAGTGCATGGTGGCGGAATACATGCCGGCCTGGATCATGGTCGGCATCGATTTATGCAAGTCGTAGAAACGCTTGGACCAGGCGCGCGTTTCGTCATTCATGTCCCAATAGTAGCCGGTGGTAAACAACAGGCCCTGCGCGACCGGCAGGCCCATTCCCTTGAGATCGGTATCGAAAATCAGCAGCGTCGC
>JAYUWF010000284.1:0-4171 GCA_043753685.1 Herminiimonas sp. | reverse complement strand
GGTGGAAAAGTTTTTTTCGGCAAAGCCCCGGAAAAAAACAGTGCACTGTGCGCCAGTCCGGCCACCACCAGGGCGCGTGCCTCGCGCGCGGCCGGCGCATCTTCCGCCAGCTGGGCATTGTTTTTCACCTGCGCAGATTGCGATCCGGCCGTGATCCTGCCTTCCTGCCAATCGGCATGTTCGACGATCGCCCGGCATCGGGCCAGGGCATCGGTGGTCAGGACTTCAGGCACGCGCAGCAGCATGGCGGCCTAGAACTTCGTGGTCAAGGTCAGTTGCGCGGCACGCGGCGTGCCCGGCAGGACGTGGCCCGTGTAGACGCCTTCATAGTATTTTTCATTGAACAGGTTGAACACGTTGAGCTTGACCGCCCAGGCCTTCGCAGCATATTCGAGCAGCGCGTCGACCCGCTTGTAGGCCGGCACTTCGACCGTGTTGACGGCATTTGCGTAGCGCATGCCGACACCTTCCAGCCCACCGCCCACCTTCCAGCCGCCGGCCAGTTTGTAGGTCGACCAGAGGCTGTAGGTGTAGTCCGGTGTGTTGGTCGGCGTCTTGCCCTTGGTGCCAGCTTGGTCGGCAGATGCTTGATCGACCCTGGCGCGCATCAGGGCGACGTTGCCGAACAATTCCCACTTCGCCGACAACCGTCCGACCGATTCGAACTCGATGCCATCGGTGTGGCGCTTGCCGGACAGGACGGCGATATTGGGCGAGGCGACGTCGGTATTGCGCTCATTGGTTTTTTCGGAGCGGAACACGGCGGTGCGCACCGAGACGTTGCCATCCAGGAGTTCCCACTTTGCGCCGGCTTCGATGTTGCGGCTCTTTTCAGGCGGCGTGTTGGCGGTGCGGTTGTCGAATTGATAGGCTTCCGCCGACGGATTGAACGAACTGCCGTAGGAGGCGTACCAGGTCGTCAATTTGGTCGGCTGGTACATCAGGCCGGTGCGCCAGCTCCAGACGTTGTCGCTGCGCTCGAGCGGACCGGCCGGTTGCGGCCGCACGTAGTCCGCTTTCATCCTGTCGAAACGGGTGCCCAGCAATAGCTTCCAGTGCGGTGCGAAGCCGATCGTGTCCTGGCCGTAGACGCTGGCGGTATGGCCCCTGTAATTGTTGTAGGCCGTGCGGCTGAACGCATCGTAGAAATTTGGTGGCAATACCGGATTGCTGTCGGGATTACCCAGCGCGGTGGTCGGATTGGCGAGCGTGCCGGTGTTGGTGTAGCGCGTCGCGCGTTCGTCCAGATACTCGACGCCGGCCAGTACTTCATGGGTCATGTTCGCCAGTGCGACCTTGGTGGTGTAGTCGGATTGCAGGGCAAGCGTATGTTCATTGCCACCGCGTGCCTGGCGCTGGCGATTGATGCCGGTGGCGTCGGTAATCGACAGCGGATTGCCGATCAGGCGCGGCGCCGTCGCGCGCAGGTCACGGTCGTAATCGGCACGGCGCAAGGCGGTGCGGAGGGTCGAGTCGTTGTCGATCAGGTGTGTGTAGATGGCGGTGGCGATGCTGGTTTCGGTACGCTCGTAGTCGACCTTCGACAAGCCGTAAAACCGGTTGATCGGAACGTTCAGCGGCCGGCCCTGGAAATACGGCACGCCGTAGTCGGGTACGTTGTTGTCCTTCAGGTAGTAATACGCCAGGCTGACTTCGTCGGCCGTGCCGGCGCCCCAGGTCAGGGTCGGTGCGATGCCCCAGCGACTCTGGCCGACGCCGTCACGGAAGGAGTCGGTCTTGGTATCCATCAGGTTCAGGCGCAGCGACAGGTCGGGCGTGAGCACCTTGTTCAGGTCCGCCGTCAGCCGCTTGTACTGAAAGCTGCCAGCGGTGAGTGCGACTTCATTTGCGTCGACCGGCTTGGCCACCTTGCTGACCTGATTGATGATGCCGCCGGTCGAGCCGCGCCCGAACAACATCGATGCCGAGCCGCGCAGGATGTCGATCTGCTGCAGGTTGAAGGTTTCGCGGTTGTATTGGGCGATGTCGCGTATGCCGTCCAGGAACAGGTCGCCCACTGCGGAATAACCTCGCAGCGTGATGTTGTCGCCGATGCGGCCGCCTTCGCCCGCGTTGAACGTCAGGCCAGCGACATTGCGCAGCGCTTCCTTGAAGGTATCTGCATTGCGTTCGCGGATCAGTTGCTCGGAAATGATGGTGACCGATTGCGGAATGTCCTTGGCCAGTTGGGCCGTCTTGCCGACCCGGGTCTTTTCGCCCTGATAACCGCTGGCGTCGCGGTAGCGCACGTCGCGTACCGTGACCGGTGCCAGGATGACCTCGCCGGCCGGCGCCGTCGGGCCTGAGTCGGCGTTGCCTGGTCCGGCAGGCAGGGATTGCGCGCTCGCCAGATCGGCGCCGAACACCATCGCCGCCGCCAGCGTGCCCACCTGCAGGATCGAAGTGCGGAGGCCGCAGGCAGGTGCCAGGCGGTGCCGGGTCGGATGGTTGGTTGAAGACATTTGCAGCTTTCCTGGAAATTTCATGCGTGAAGCGACAGCGATGCCGAAGGAATGATCCAAGTTTCTGGCCAATGAGGCCGAACGACCAATTTGTTAACGCTAATGATAACGATTCGCATTTGCGATGTAAAGGTATTTTGCCCTGTCCCCGTCAATCGCCCGATGTCTGAATGCAATTCGCAGGTGACTACGCTATCCTTGCCCTTTTCCGACACTGCCAGAGACCAAGAACATGACCAACGCCACCACTGCCCTGCTGCTCAAGGATGCTTCCCTTCTGTGCCACCGGGCCTACCTGAATGGCGCCTGGATCGACGGCGCCAGCACGTTCGCTGTCGTCAATCCGGCCAACGGGGTACACATCGGCACGGTGCCGAATCTGGGCGCGCCAGAGGCGCAGGCCGCCATCGATGCGGCCAGCGCGGCGTTTCCCGCCTGGTCGGCAAAGACTGGCAAGGAACGCGCCGCGATCCTGCGCAAGTGGTTCGATCTGATGCTGGAAAATGCCGACGACCTGGCGCTGCTGATGACGGCCGAACAGGGCAAGCCGCTGGCAGAAGCCAAGGGCGAGGTTCTGTACGGCGCCAGCTTCATCGAATGGTTTGCCGAAGAAGCCAAGCGCGTCACCGGCGACGTCATGGCATCGACCTGGAGCGACAAGCGCATGGTGATGCTCAAGCAACCGATCGGCGTGTGCGCGTCGATCACGCCGTGGAATTTTCCGATCGCGATGATCACCCGCAAGGTCGCGCCCGCGATCGCCGCCGGCTGCACCATCGTCATCAAGCCGGCCGAGCAAACGCCGCTGTCGGCGCTGGCCATTGCCGAGCTGGCCCACCGGGCCGGCATTCCGGCCGGCGTCATCAACATCCTGACGGCCGACGCCGATCGCTCGATCGAGATCGGCAACGTGCTGTGCGCCAGCCCGAAAGTGCGCCACCTGTCGTTTACCGGTTCGACGCCGGTGGGCCGGATCCTGATGCGGCAATGCGCGCCGACCGTCAAGAAACTGGCGCTGGAACTGGGTGGCCATGCGCCGTTCATCGTCTTCGACGACGCTGACCTGGCCGCCGCGGTCGAAGGCGCGCTGGTCTCGAAATACCGCAATGCCGGCCAGACCTGCGTGTGCACCAACCGCTTCTACGTGCACGAATCGGTCTACGACGCCTTCGTCGAAAAACTCGCTGCCGGCGCTGCCCGCATCAAGGTCGGCAACGGCGCCGAGTCCGGTGTCGGCCAGGGGCCGCTGATTGACCGCCAGGCCGTCGAGAAAGTCCAGGATCACGTGGCCGACGCCGTGGCCAAGGGCGCGACGGTTCTGACCGGTGGCAAGACGCATGCGCTGGGCGGTCACTTCTTCGAACCCACGGTGCTCTCCAACGTCACCGCCGACATGAAGATCATGCGCGAAGAAACCTTCGGCCCGGTGGCCGCGGTCATCAAGTTCAGCACCGAGGAGGAAGTGATTGCGGCCGCCAACGATACCGATTTCGGCCTCGCGAGTTATTTTTATTCACGCGATATCGGCCGTGTCTGGCGGGTGGCGGAAAAGCTGGAATACGGCATGGTCGGCATCAATACCGGCATCATCTCGAATGAAGTCGCACCCTTCGGCGGCGTCAAGCAATCCGGACTGGGACGCGAAGGCTCGTCCTACGGCATGGACGAATACCTGGAAATCAAATACCTTTGCATCGGCGGGATTTGAA
>JAYUWF010000283.1:0-4172 GCA_043753685.1 Herminiimonas sp. | reverse complement strand
AACCGGCGCCGGGCGTGATGCGGTCTTCGTTGATCACGCGCAGCGGCCCGAACCCCATGTGCTGCGGGTCATGGTATTCGGCGAATGAAAAACTGTGATGCGAGTCGAGCCAGCCATGGTTGGCGTGGCCCCGTTGGTCGGCTTTGCGCAGGGTGATCATGAGACGTCTCCAATGAGAGGTTGTGTTCCTTGCACTGACTATAACCACTCGCCCGAATCAGAAACAGGGCATAATTTCAGGCAAGTCGTTCAAATATCCTGAACAAGATTTCACGGTCCGATTCCGCCATGCACCTGACGCTCGAAGCCCTGCACATCCTCGACATGATCGACCGCAAAGGCAGTTTTGCCGCCGCGGCGATCGCCCTGGACCGGGTGCCGTCGGCGATCACGTATACCGTGCGGCGGCTGGAAGACGAACTCGATCTGCTGCTGTTCGACCGCCGGGGCCATCGTGCCAAGCTCACGCCGGCCGGCCTGGAACTGTTGACCGAGGGCCGGCATCTGCTGCGCGCCGCCGGCGACCTCGAGCAGCGCGTCAAGCGCACGGCCAGCGGCTGGGGCGTGGAGCTGCGCATCGTGGTCGACAGCATCATCCCCTTCGATAATCTGCTACCGCTGATCGCCGAGTTCGATCGCGAAGCGGCCGGTACCCGGCTGCGGATTTCGGTAGAAGTGCTGTCCGGTGTGTGGGAGTCGCTGTTGCGCGGCGATGCCGACCTGGCCATCGGCGCACCCTACGATGGGCCGGAAGTCATCCGCATGAGCGGCGGCTTCCAGATCCGGCCGCTGGGGGTGATCGAATGGATCTTCGCGGTCGCGCCGCAGCATCCGCTGGCAACGATCGCCGATCCGCTGGACGCCCTGGTGCTGCAGCAGCACCGGGCAGTGGCGGTGGCCGATACCGGGCGCGCCCTGCCCTCGATGACGGCCGGCCTGCTCAACGGACAGGACACCCTGACGGTGCCGTCCCTGGCCGCCAAGCTCAGCGCCCAGCTGGCCGGGCTCGGCTGCGGTCACTTGCCGCGTGGCCTGGCCGCGCCTTACCTGGCGTCCGGTGCCTTGATCGAAAAAATCACCACCGAGCCCAAACCGAATGGGGCCGCGCATTTTGCGTGGCGCGCCGCCAACCGCAGCAAATCCCTGAAGTGGTTCGTGCAGCGTCTGGGTGATCCGGCGACACAGCAGACCCTGCTCAGATGCTGACGGACTCCGATCGCATGCCCACACCGACAGTTCGACCATACGTCGGCCGCTTCGCGCCTTCGCCGACGGGCGAACTGCATGCCGGTTCGCTGGTGGCCGCAATGGCCAGTTACCTGGATGCGCGCGCCCACCACGGCCGCTGGCTGGTCCGTATCGAAGACGTCGATCGGACGCGCACGGTGCCGGGTGCCGCAGAGTCGATTCTGGCCATGCTGGCGGCTTTCGGCATGCATGCCGACGACGAGGTCGCCTGGCAGAGCCGGCGCGGCGAACTGTACGCCGCTGCCTTCGAGCGATTGCGGCAATCGGTGTATCCCTGCGGATGCTCGCGCCGTGAAATCGCCGACTCGAACGCGAGCTTTGCCGGCGGCGCGCAACGCGGACCCGATCCGATGGCAGCGGTGTATCCCGGCACCTGCCGCGCCGGCCTGGCGCCCGGCCGGGTGGCGCGCGCATGGCGTATCCGTGTACCCGATGCGCGGATGCTGGAAGACTGCATCGGCTTTGCCGACCGCGCCTGCGGCTGGCAGGAGCAGACCTTGTCGAGTCAGGCCGGCGACTTCGTGATCCGCCGCGCCGATGGCTTCTGGGCGTATCAGCTGGCGGTCGTCGTCGACGATGCGGCGCAGGATGTCACGCACGTCGTGCGCGGCATGGACCTGCTCGACTCCACTGCGCGCCAGATCCATTTGCAGCGCCTGCTAGACCTGCCCACGCCGCACTACCTGCATGTTCCGCTGGTGCGCAACGAGGCCGGGGAAAAGCTCTCCAAACAGACCGGCGCCACGGCGCTGGACGCAACGCGGCCGCTGCCGCATCTGGTGGCGGCTGCCGAAGTGTTGGGATTGGGATCGGTGAGCGCAACGTCGGTCGACGGGTTCTGGCTGCAGGCCGTTGAACTTTGGGAACGGGTGGTGCTGGCAGGCAGTGCCGGCACCCCCGTGCAGCCTGCCTAGAGCAGTTAGCGCAATGGTGTATGTGCGCTGCGTGTCGGTTCGGGTATCAGTGCAAGGCGCGGTGAGTGCGGTGTGGCGGGCCACACAAACGAGCCGCAACGCCGCAATGATGCTTGAAACGGCGCTCAGAGCACGTATACCATTTCGCTAACTGCTCTAGCATTTCAGCACGGGATCAGACTTGAAACACTGATTGCGCGAAGGTCTGAGTACCTGCCCAGAACAAATGGTGCACGTCTGCGGCCCTGCTCGGCCGGCTGCGGCCTAGCCTCGGTGTCAGCGCTTCGGTACGCCACCCAGCAGCGCGGCGACCTTGGTCTTCGGTGGCTTGGCCGACGCGGTTTTTTCCTGCGCTTCCGGCAAGGTCGAGGCAGTTGGTTCGTAGGGTTTCAGGAACCAGGGATCGACCTTCTCGCGACGCGGTGTGTTCGAGTAGGCGCTGCGTGCCGCCGGTGGTGGACGGCTGCTGTCGGCGGCCGGACGCGGCGTTTCTTCGCGACGTGGCCGGCGTTCCGGGCGTTCACCCCGTTCTGCACCACGTTCTGCACCGCGTTCCGTACGCGGACCGCGCTCGCCGCCGCGCGCCGCATGCGGCACGAACCCGGCCAGCTCGGCCGGCACGAACTTGTGCTTGATCATTTTTTCGATATCGATCAGCAGGCGCTCGTCCTTGTCGGAGTACAGCGAGATGGCATCACCCGAAGCGCCCGCGCGGCCGGTGCGGCCGATGCGGTGCACGTAATCCTCGGCGTTGTACGGCAGATCGAAATTGATCACGCACGGCAGGTCGGAAATATCCAGCCCGCGCGCGGCCACATCGGTCGCCACCAGCACGTCGACCTCGCCTTTCTTGAAGGCTTCCAGCGCAGCCATGCGCTCGGACTGCGACTTGTCGCCATGAATGGCGGTCGCTTTCACGCCCTCCTGTTCCAGCTGGCGTGCCAGGCGCGATGCGCCGATCTTCGTGTTCGAAAACACCAGGACCTGCTTCAGGTCACGGCCGCGAATGAGGTGCGACACCGCATCGCGCTTGCTGTCTTCGTCGACTTTGTAGACGACCTGGGTGACGCGGTCGGCGGTGGCATTGCTGCGGGCAACCTCGATGGTCACCGGATCATTCAGAAAACTGCCGGCCAGCCGCTTGATCTCTGTAGAAAAAGTCGCCGAGAACATCAGGTTCTGACGCTTTTTAGGCAGCAAATTAATGATCCGCTGCAGGTCCGGCAGGAAGCCCATGTCGAGCATGCGGTCGGCTTCATCCATGACCAGGATCTGGGTCTGCGACAGATTCAGCGTCTTTTGCTGCACATGGTCGAGCAGACGGCCTGGTGTCGCAATCACGATTTCCACGCCAGCGCGCAAGGCGGCGGTCTGCGGCGCCATGTCCATGCCACCGAATACTACGGTTGAGCGCAGGGGCGTATGGCGCGAATAAGCCTTCACGTTCTCGGCGACCTGGTCGGCCAGCTCACGGGTCGGCGTCAGGATCAGCGCACGGACCGGATGGCGCGCCGGCGACATGCTGGCGCTGGCGTGCGCCAGCAGCAACTGGATGATCGGCAGCGAAAAACCGGCGGTCTTGCCGGTACCGGTCTGGGCGGCGCCCATCACGTCGCGGCCTTGCAGGACGATCGGAATGGCTTCGGCCTGGATCGGCGTCGGATGAACATAGCCCTGGTCGGTCAGCGCGCGCAGGATTTCCGGCGCCAGGCCAAAATCGGCGAAGCGGATGGCCGTTGGTGGGATTGACGCTGGAGCAGCCGAGGCTGGCAGGGATGACGCTGGGGCAGGCAAATCAGGTGAAGCAGCAGGCTGCGATGGCAGCGACGGCGCCTCGGGGTTTGCAGGGGACTCGGACATGGTCAACGAACTCGATTCAAAAGTGAGCCGCCGGGAAGAGGTTGGACAGGTTGGACACCGGGCGGAAGCAATACGTCACCACGATTATACGCTTTGGCGCCTCGGTAGGGGCCAGCCGGCCTGATCGGAAGCCAGAAACACGAAAGCCTG
>JAYUWF010000282.1:0-4174 GCA_043753685.1 Herminiimonas sp. | reverse complement strand
GCTTCTGGTGGCGAGGTGACCGGTAGCGGCAAATTGCGGGACTGCGCCAGTTGCGCCAGCTGGTTGTAGTTGGCTCGCTGTTCGGTCGTGCCCTGCTGCGCAAAACTGAGCACGGGTGCCGTCGTCGATTGCAGCAAGGCCAGATTGTCGGCGCGCAGTTCCGTGAGGCTTTGCTGGGCCTGATCGTAGAGGAAGCTGGCCGCGGTCCGACGGTCGGCCTCGGTGGCACTGCTCAGGTGCGTTGCCTGGGCCGCTGCAACCACCTGCGCCAGGCTGCGCACCGACGAATCACGTCCATCCTGCGACTGCAGGCGCGCCTTGCGGATGTCGGTGGTGTGTTCGATCACGTTCTGGTCCAGGAACGCCTTGTCGAAATCCGGCCCGGCGAACTGGTTCAGCTGGGCCAGATTCTCTTGCTGCTTCGGACCGAGACCCTGCGGCAGGGTGATGCCACGCTGCTGCGCCAGGCTTTCCAGCTGTTTGTTGACCTGGGTATGTTGACGAATAATCAGATCGGCGACATTGCGCACGTTCGCGGCCTGGGATTTTTGCAGCGCCAGCTGCGCGATCTGGACTTCGGCCACACTGTTGCGGTAGAAGTCCGCCACGAAGGCCAATGGATCCAGATTCTGCTGGATCTCTTGCGAGCGGCCCAGGTGCAATTCGAGAATCGGCAAGGCATTGCTGGCCAGGATACGGGCGTCGGCATCGGTGCCGCGCGACGCCTGCTTTTTGGCGGCGACCGCGTCGCGTTCATGGCCGGCGGTATTTTCTGTCATGTAGGCTTGATCCAATGCTTCGCCGGTCAAGCCATTCAAACGCGTCAGAACGGCTTGTGCGTCGGCCGCCGGCGTGGTTGGCAGGGCGATGTTCTTTGCCTGCGCCAGGGCGCTGATCTGTGCATTCAGGCGCGTATGGTCGGTGATCATGCGCTGGGCAAATTCGCGCACGGCGGCATTGCTGCTGGCCTGCAGTGCGCGCTGGCCGAGCGCGATCTCGCTCAAGCCGTCCTGATAGGCCTGTGCCAGGAACTGGCTGCTTTCGGACGGCGCCAGCGGCGCCGGATTGGGATTGCTGGTACCGGCCGGTGCCGTCGGTGCAGCATCGCGCAGGGCAGTACTCAATAGATTGGCGCCACCGTTGCCACCGCATCCTGCCAGGGACAACACCACGAGCGCCATAGGAAGTTTTTTCATTGTCTCTCCATTAGTTGGTATAAAGGCCAAAGGAAAAGCGCACTCCGGCTCCTGCTCGGAATTCATTTCGGTACCGCGTTGAAGCCAGGTGCGTTCAGCCGGATGTGACCTACAAGAATCGGACGAGCATAGGGCAAGCACATCTTTCCGAATGCGGCGTCAGTGCAGACCAATATAGGTCGCATCTCTCGATACTTTTTGGGATAGATCATGAAATCGCCGAGTCGTATGGCGACCAGTCAATTGATTTGCATGGCACTTTTGGTGTGTGTCATTGGTCATATCGATTAACCTTCACGAAAAAGGAATTTCCGATGACGACTGCCCATCCACCAAACGACGAACGACCCGAACGTTCCCCTATCGCCGGTTACGTACCGGCATTCGAAGGCGCCGACGGTAACGAAGATCCTGCGCCGGAAGCCGTCGTCCATTCCACGCCACCGGCGCCGATCGGACCGGAGGACCAGGATGGCCGCTTCCAGGTTGCCGAAGAAATCAGCTTCGACCAGCAGACCGATGCCGCGCGTCGCGTCGGCCAGTTACCGCTCGACTTTGCAGGCACCGATTCGCTGGCCAAGCCCGCCGATCCATCTGGTGCAATGGCCCAGGCCCTGCACAGCGACCCGCAGGCAGATAACGCACCCCAGCGAAATCCTGGTGATGAAGCCGCGCCAGGCACGCCCCAGACCGGAGATGCGGTCTGCCCTGAATGCAAGGGCAGCGGCGTTAGCGACGCCGGCGTTGCCTGCAAAAATTGTGGTGGAACCGGCAGCGTGATCCAGATCGTCGGCGATGCCTGAGCCAACGCCGATGCCCACCAGACCATGCAATGCCGGCCAGGTTCCGGCGTCGCGCTGGCGGTCGACCGTGCAAGTCATTAGAATGGGATTCCCAAGCGTCACACACCCTGCCGATGGAGCGCCCCTTGCGATCGACTCACCTGCCTGCCATGTATCGTCACTCGCTTCATCGTCCGATTTCTTATTGTCGTACGACCGCGCGCGCCGGCCGCTGACATGGCGACCGACCGCTCGCCTGCGCCGCCGAACTATCCCCGCAACCTGATCGGCTATGGCCGCGACCCGGTGCATGCGCGCTGGCCCGGGGCTGCACGGATCGCCGTGCAATTCGTCCTGAATTACGAGGAGGGCGCGGAAAACAATGTGCTGCATGGCGACGCCGGCTCCGAGACTTTTCTATCGGAGATCATCGGTGCGCAGGCGTTCCCGATGCGGCACATGAGCATGGAGTCGCTGTATGAATACGGGTCCCGCGCCGGCCTGTGGCGGGTACTGCGCCTGTTCGAGGAGCGCCGCCTGCCGCTCACCGTGTTCGGCGTGGCAATGGCCTTGCAGCGCAATCCGGAAGCGGTGGCCGCCTTCCGCCAGTTCGATCATGAGATCGCCTGCCACGGCCTGCGCTGGATCAGTTACCAAAACATGGACGAAGCCGATGAGCGCGCCCACATGGCAGAGGCAGTCGAAATTTTTCGCGGGTTGACCGGATCAGCCCCGTTGGGCTGGTACACCGGGCGCGATTCACCGAACACCCGGCGCCTGGTAGTCGAGCACGGCGGCTTCGCCTACGACGCCGATTCCTACGCCGACGATCTGCCGTACTGGGAGACTGTCAAGGTCGACAGTGCCGCCGCCGGCGTGCCGCACCTGGTCGTGCCCTATACGCTCGACACCAACGACATGCGCTTCGCCGCGCTGCAGGGTTTCAATTCCGGCGCCCAGTTCTTCGAATACCTGAAGGACGCCTTCGACGTGCTGTACCAGGAGGGCGATCCGGCCGGACTGGACCGCCCGAAAATGCTGTCGATCGGGCTGCATTGCCGCCTGATCGGCCGGCCCGGACGGCTGGCGTCGCTGGAGCGTTTCCTGGACTACGTTCAATCGCATGAGCGGGTCTGGGTCACGCGCCGCATCGACATCGCCCGTCATTGGCAGAGCACCCATCCGCATGCTTCCACTGCTGCCTGATTCACCTGACCTGTCTGGAACCGCCCCGATGACCGTTACCCTCGATACCCTGAACAGTTGCGATAGTGGCGCATTCTGCGCGGCGCTGGCTGGCATCTACGAACATTCGCCGTGGGTTGCCGAACGCGCTGCCGGACTGCGGCCGTTCGCGACGCTGACATCCTTCAAGCTGGCGCTGCAGAATACGGTGACGAATGCGCCGGCAGAGGAGCAACTGGCGTTGATCCGTGCCCATCCTGAACTGGCCGGCAAGGCAGCGATTGCCGGCGACGTCACTGCGGAATCGGCTGGCGAGCAGGCGCGCGCCGGCCTGACCGAATGCAGCGCCGAAGAATTTGCAAGGCTCCAGCAACTGAATACGGAGTACAACCGCAAGTTCGGCTTTCCGTTCATCCTGGCGGTCAAGGGCCCGGACGGAAACGGTCTGACTCGCGGCGCCATCATCAACCTCTTCGCACGCCGCCTGAAGCATCAGAAGGCCGATGAAATGGCCGAATGCCTGCGCCAGATTCATCGCATCGCCGAGCTGCGGATCAACGATCTGCTGGGCCTGATGCCGACGCTGGGCAATGCCATCATGGCCTGGGCGGAAACCATCGGCGCCTGGAGCGATCACGAGACCAACTTGACCTGCAACTTCATGCAGCCGGCGCACCGCAAGACCGCCGCGCAACTGGCGCACTGGATGCGGGAAGCCGGCATGGAAACCCACATCGATGCGGTCGGCAACGTTGTCGGGCGCTACCTCTCCGACGACCCGGCGGCAAAAACGCTGATGACCGGCTCGCACTACGACACGGTGCGCAATGGCGGCAAGTACGACGGCCGCGAAGGCATCCTGTTGCCAATCGCGGTGGTGCGGCACCTGCATGAACGCGGCGAACGCTTGCCGTTCCACCTGGAAGTGGTCGGATTTTCGGAAGAAGAGGGGGTGCGCTACAAGGGCACGTTCTTGGGCAGCAGCGCCGTGATCGGGCGGTTCGATCAGGC
>JAYUWF010000281.1:0-4183 GCA_043753685.1 Herminiimonas sp. | reverse complement strand
TGGGCGGCTTGCTTGCCTGGCAGCTCAGCGGCAGTGCACTGCTGGCGCTGCCGGCAATCGTGATGCTGGCATTCATGCCACGCGTTGCCTACGGGATGATGCGCACGCGCCGGCGCCGAAGGTTCGAGTCGCAATTGCCGGATGCATTGATGATGCTGTGCGGGGGCTTGCGCGCCGGAATCGGCTTCAGCTCTGCCATCCAGCAATTGGTGGCCGAAGCGCAGGCGCCATTGGCACAGGAATTTTCCCTGGTGCTGCGCGAGCAGCGGCTGGGCGTGTCACTCGAGCAAAGCCTGGCCAATCTTTCGCGTCGCATGCCGACCCAGAGCACGACCCTGATGGTGTCGGCCATGCGCATTGCTTCCGAAACCGGCGGTGGGTTGGCCGAAACGCTGGAGCGTACTGCCCAGACCATTCGCAGCAGGCTGCAAATGGAGGGCAAGATCGGCGCCTTGACCGCGCAGGGCAAGCTGCAGGCATGGGTGGTCGGCATGTTGCCGGTGGTGTTGATGCTGATTCTCGACCGCATGGAACCGGAGGCGATGGCGCTGATGTGGCACACCCGGATGGGCTGGGCGACGCTGGCCATCATTGCGTTCCTGGAAGTGATGGGCGTCTTTGTCATCCGCAAGATCGTCGCCATCGATGTCTGAAAACTTTTTTCGGGAGCGCGCTGCATGTCTGCATTCGTGGTCAGTCATCTGACCCTGTTGACGTATCTGATCGCCATCGCGATCGGTCTATCGGTGGCATTGGTCGCCTGGCTGCTGTCGCGCTCGGTCGCGCAGGTGCCGCAAGAGGATCGGGCCTACAAGGATCGGCCGCCGCTCGGTTTCAGGGTGTTCTGGTGGCCGCTGCAATGGATCGGACATTATCTGGCGCCGCTGATGGGCCAGCGAACCGAGGCGGCGCTGGCAGTCAGGCTGCGCAAGGCGGGGCTGGATTACGCCATCAGCCCGGCGCAGTTCGTCGCTGCCCGGATTCTCGCGGCAATCGCCATGGCAGCCTTGTCGTGGTGGCTGCTCGGTTCGTTCGATCCGGCAGCCCACGAGGCGGGCGGTTTTTCAGCCGGCACCTATGCGCAAGTTGCCGGCGCCGGCTTTCTGGCCGGCTGGCTCTATCCCGGGATCTGGCTGCGCGACCGGCTTGCGCTGCGGCGGCGCGAATTGCTCAAGACACTGCCTTTTTTCCTCGACATCATTACCTTGTGCGTCGAGGCCGGCTTGAACATGCAGGGCGCCATGACGCAGGCCGTGGCAAAGGGCCCGGTCGGTGTGTTGCGCGACGAATTGCAACGGGTGCTGCGCGATATCCGGTCCGGCAAGGCGCGGGCAACTGCCTTGCGCGACATGGCGGAGCGGTTGTGCGAACCGGGGATCACCAATTTCACGACGGCCGTCATCCAGGCTGAAAGCATGGGCATGAACCTGGGGCCGGTCCTGCGCGCGCAAGCCGACCAGCGTCGCAGCGAGCGCTTCCTGCGCGCGGAGAAAATGGCAATGGAAGCGCCGGTCAAGATGCTGTTTCCATTGATCGCATTTATTTTTCCCTGCACGTTTCTGGTCTTGTTTTTTCCGATCGTCATGAAATTCATTCATTCGGGGATTTGATATTGGCTAATTCGATTGCTGTCATGCAGTGTGGGGACGTCAAGCACGCACTGGAATTACGTGTTGCCGGATCCTTTTTTTCAAGACTGTGCGGACTGATGCTGGCGCCGCCGCTTGGACCTGCGCAGGGCTTGCTGTTGCTCGACTGCGCCAGCGTGCATACCGGTTTCATGCGCCAGACGATCGATCTGGTTTACCTCGACCGTCACGGCGTCGTCACCAGTTGCGCTGCGGGTGTCAAGCCGTGGCGCGCCAGTCAGGGCAGGCGCACCGGCGCAGCGTCCGGCGCCAAGTTCGGCAAAGCGGCGGCACCGCGTCACACCCTGGAGCTGGCGCACGGTGCGATTGCCCGATTGAAGATTGCACCTGGCGATCGCCTCCTGCATCCGACGCTGGTCGATGAAAAAGAAATCGCCATGCGCTTGCGACAGGTCGGGAAAAAAAAGCCCGCACCGGCGACCGCGCGTCAGCAAGGATCGGCAATGATCGAGTTCGCCGTCGTGGGCCCGATCATTACCCTGCTCGGGCTGGCGACCCTGCAGTACGGGATGTTGTTCTTCGCAAAGAACCAGTACAACCATGCGAGCTTCATGGCCGCGCGTGCCGGCTCGACCGGCAACGCGACCTTCAGCAAGATCCAGGATGCGTATGCCCGTGCACTGATACCGCTGTATGCGAAGGGAACTTCACCGGCCGATCTGCAAAAGGCTTTCGATGCCGCCAAAGCCGAAGTCTCTGCCAATAGCAACATCGAAGTGCTCAATCCTACCGCTGAAAGTTTTGCCGACTTCAATGACGCCGCATTGCAAGAAGTCCTGGGCATTACCGGCAAGTCGAGGGTGATACCGAATGGCGGGCTGGCATTCCGACATGCCAGCGTGGTACGCAGCGGCTCGGGTCAAAACATTCAGGATGCCAATCTGCTGAAGCTGCGCATCACCCATGGTTTCAAATTACAGGTGCCGCTGATGGGCCTGATCTACAGTAAATACCTGGCGTGGCTCGACACCGGTAGCAGTAGCTTCAATACGGCAATGATCAAGGATCAACGCGTGCCGGTGGTGACCCACGTGACCCTGCAGATGCAATCCGACGCCATCGAAGACAAGACTGTCTCGTCGCCCGGTGCCGGAAATGGCGGCGCGCCGACCAATCCCGGTGAGCCGCCCGCGGTGACCACCAGCGCGCCAGCGTGCGGTTCGATCGGTTGTACCGCTGCGCTGAATCAACCTGGTGCCAGCGGGACGGGAGACGGTACGCAGCCGGGCGACGGCACCGCCCCCGGTGGGCCTTGCACAACACAACCTTGAGGGCCGGCGCCGCACCCCGGAAGCAATGCTAGAGTAGGGCGGTGTCACCAAATGGAAAAAAATCCATGCGCCGTCCTGCTACGCCATTCCGGCATTTTCGACCATTGCTGTTATTCGGTACGATCGGGTTTTGCCTGTGGATCGCCATCCGCGTCTTGCGCGCGCTGGCATGCCATGCGTTATTGGCAAAGAATGCCAAGGCGGTCTGCCACATCACCTTGCCCACCGTGGTCGTGCAACTACCGCTGATCTTCATCGGGGTCGGGCTGGTTTGCGTGCTCTGGAATTTTTATCGAGAGCGCGATTGAACGCTGACCACATTCTGTTTCGGATCGAGCAAGGTTTATCCGCACCAGTCTGTCGCGCCCGGGAGCAGAATCGGGCTCTGGTCGGACATTGTTGCAGCGGGATGTGGAAGCCATCCCCGCCTGTCAAGAAATTAACGCCATGCTAGACTTTCGATCCCTTTTTCCCAGGAATCGTCATGTCATTCAAAACCAAACTTGCCCTCGGCAGCCTGATCGTATCGTTCGCTTCCGCTGCGATTGCGCAAACTGCCGCATCGACGCGGTTGCGTGGGCAAATCGATGCCGTCGACAGCCAGACCATCACGATGACTACGCGCGAAGGCAAGGTCCTGAAGCTCGCCCTGACCAAGGACACGGCCTATTCGTATGTCAAGGCGATGCAGATGTCGGACATCAAGTCCGGCAGTTTCATCGGCGCGGCCGGCAAGCCTGGCAAGGATGGCGCGATCGAGGCGCTCGAGGTAGTGGTATTTCCGGAAGAGCGGCGCGGTACCGGCGAAGGTCACTATGCATGGGACCTGCTGCCGGACAGCAGCATGACCAATGCGACGGTTGCCGCCATCACCCAAGGCACCAGCGGACAGGATCTGAACCTGGTGTACAAGGATGGCGCGAAAAAGGTCACCGTTCCGAAAGGCACTCCGATCGTCAGCATCGTGAACGGGCAAATTGCCGACGTGAAGGCAGGTTTGCCGGCATTTGTGGTGGCGGTGCCGCGTGAGGGGGGTGACTTCACTGCCAGCCGCGTCATCGTGGGCAAGGATGGGGTCGCGCCGCCAATGTAATCGACTGGCGCTTGATTGCCGTGACGCCGACCTCGCAGTCGGCTTTTTTTGCGTTGCGGCGGCGCGGGACACTTAGAACCTATTTCGATAGGCAAGATCGCCGCGGCAGGGCGCTTCGTCCGCATCCCTGCGTTGTGGCTCCTTGCCATGGCCCGCCATGTCGCGTCGCC
>JAYUWF010000280.1:0-12579 GCA_043753685.1 Herminiimonas sp. | reverse complement strand
CTGGATGTTTTCTTCGGTGGTGTCTTCGGCCAGGCCCTTGAATTCTTCGGCCAGGGTCGAACGGAACGCCGTGAAGCAATCATTGATCGGGATTTCGTCGTAACGCACGCCGACCCGCTTGACCATCTCGCGCGAATCGATCCAGGAAATTTCGGCGGTGTAAGGCGACGGCATCATCACGGTACGCACCTGACCAGCACCCAGCGCATCGACGGCGACTGCCAGCGTCAGCGCCGAGTCGACCCCGCCCGACAGGCCGATGACGACGCTCGGAAAACCGTTCTTTCCCACGTAGTCGCGCACACCCAGCACCAGCGCCTGGTACACCTGCGCCTCCACCGACAGTTCGGGCGCCAGGTCGGCGGCGGCTGGCACGCTACCATCGAAGGCCACGATCTCCAGGTCCTCGTCGCAATGTGCAAGACGCGCGCACACATGTCCCTCGGCGTCGAGCACGAAGGAATTGCCGTCGAAGACCAGCTCGTCCTGGCCGCCGACCAGGTTGGCGTAGACCAGCGACATGCCCTGGGCGCAGACGTTTTCGCGCATCATGTCGTAGCGCAGGTGCTGCTTGTGCATGTGGAAGGGTGAACCGTTCGGAACCAGCAGCACCTCGGCACCGGCTGCGCGAGCCCTGGCCGGCGCATCGGCGTACCAGGTGTCTTCGCAAATGTTGATGCCGAACCGGACGCCCTTGACGGCAAATACCAAGGCTTCGTCGCCAGAAGCGAAATAACGCTTTTCGTCGAACACGGCGGCATTGGGCAGCGCGCTCTTGCAATAGGTGCCCAGCACCTCGCCGTTGCACACCACCGAGGCGGCATTGAAGTGCTGACCATCGCGCGCCAGCGGGTAACAGAGCAAGACGTGCAGCGCCGGGAACACCTTGAGCGAGGCCACCAGCGCATCGAACGCAATCGCAGTCTTCATGTAGAAAGACTCGCGCAACAACAGGTCTTCCGGCGAATAGCCGACCAGAGACAGCTCGGGCGTGACGACGATGTCGGCGCCGGCGGCGTGCGCGCGGCGGCAGGCATCGAGGATTTTATCGGTATTGCCGGCGAGGTCGCCGACGGTACTGTTGATTTGCGCGATGGCGACGTGCACTGTCATGGTGGCGATGGGAGGCGGTGGTTAGTCTGGTTGACGTGCCGTGGATGACGTGTCGGTCTCCGCGGCAGGATGGCGGCGCGGAGCCTGGCATCCTGATCCCGAATTATCGCACGCGTTGCCTGTTGCACGGGTCGCCTGTCGCGCCGTCGGGCAATGGCGCCATGGCCCATGTCGTGTCGGTCGCCAGCCGGGTCAATCCGGTTTGTAGATGGAGCCATCGATCCATCGCGGATGGATCCCGGGCACGCTTTCATGTTCGGATCGAACGATCTGGGTGTAACCGTCTGCACCAAGGCGTTGCAAGGCGCTCAACGGGACCAGGCGTTCGCGGTAAATGTAGCCCGAGTCCGCGAACAACTGCTCCGGCGTCGGCCGGGGCATCTCTTCTGGAATGACAAATGCGTGCGAAACCATTTCCCCTTCTTTGTAATAGTCATTCATGCTCCGCGGCGCATTGATCAGCTGTGCCATTGTCAACGTTTCGATCCTTGCAAGATCTTGCGTCCGTACCCGCCGATGTGACGCCGTTATATTGGGATCATAAAAATTGACCGTATAGACAGGGTGACCGTCGGCACCTTGCTTGATCTTCAATTCGCAAGCCATTGCATGTTCTTGACTCGTCACCAGAATGCGTTTCGGTTTGCTAACGTCGCCGGTGTGCGCCATCTCTTGAAATTGCGCCTTCAAGAAATTTCCCCATCGGTTATTTTCCACCAGATTGATCGGGCTGCTGCGCACGTAATAATTGAAAGCCGCCTCATCTCTTGGATCGATTGCATTTTTCAGCTTTTTCTTGTCGCTCAAGGTGGAATAGTCGATCTTGCCATCTGCTGTAATGGGCCGGTCCATCAACCAATACGTCGCAAGGTGCCGGCAAACGATTTTTTCCTTCGTGCCCGCGAAATCGACTTTACCGTTGTTGAACCGCCATCTGCTACGGCCTGGCTTGTTCGAAAGATAGGAAAACTCCTTCAACATGGATTTCACGCCTGGCTCCCGGGCCATGAACTTGACTGCGCCCAGCGCCTGGCGCTGATGAAGATGTTCAAGACCCTTGGTTTCATTTAATGCCAGCATGCCGATCACCTGGTCGCGTTGGCGACTCCAAGTGGCAAAAACCGGGCGGGACCCTTTGTTGCCAAGCGCCTTGGTCGCGGCATCGATGTCGTGGTCTTGCAGCGCTTTGGTAATCGGGCCGGGCCGTTTGGCAGGCTTCAAGCTGGAAGCGGCAGCAGCAAACCGGCCGGCCAGTCGTGCCATCGCGCCTTGGCGCATTGCCGGGTCCTGCGGCGAACCCGCTGCTGCCTCCGCTGGCGGACCAGAGACCGGTACGTCCAGATTCATGCGCTTCATGCGCACTGCCACGGCAATCATCCGGGCACAAGCAGCGGCATCTGCGCCGCTTCCGGCGGCGGCCCCCAGGCGAACCTGGCACACCTGGGACGGATCAGCGCCCTGGCGCAGCAGGGATTGAACTGTCCCTGGATCCGCGCCTGCCAGCGCATGCTCCAGTGGCGAAAGTTCCGACAGCGGCCGCGCGATCGGGGGCGGCAGCTTGATGTTCGGACGGTCGGCGAACGGTCGCGCAGAGGGGGGCGGTACATCGACCCACGCGTCCTTGGCATAACGATTGGCGTGCGGCCCGGTGCGGCCAGAGATGGCCAGCGCAACCTCGGCCGGGGACGGCAGTCGCATGTTTGTAACGCCGGAAGACGTTAGCGGAGGGGCAGTCACATCGCACCCGGCATTCAAAGCAGACTGCGGGGCGGATTTTGTGGGATGACGAGCGATGGGCATGGGGAAGCTCTTTGCAGATCGTAGATAAGTTACTTTAATGCAACTCTCTCCGCGTGTTCGTTCTGGTGCGCACGTTCCTTCGGGCAAGCGCAATTCCTGTACGAGCTATTGCATCGCGCGCAAGACCGGTCATCGACACCGAGGCTGGGGTTTTCATCCCGCGTACAACCTGATAACGGCCTGGCCGGTGATCTGGGGCGTACATCGACGCGCCGAACGCGCCCGCTCTTTTTGCGTAAAATAAGACGTGCAACACAATGATTGGCGCGGCGACGGTCCTGTTGCGGATGTTGCAGTTGCACTCCAACTTGCGCAGATTCGGTTCGGCAGACAGCGCCAGTCGATCGCTGCCGATGACTTCGAAAGGCTGAATCTGAATTACCGCACCCGCATCCTCGCTTCCCTCTCTGACATCGACGCGCCCGTCTGGGATGCGCTGGTGGCGACCCAGGCCGATGCCAACCCCTTCCTGTCCCATGCATTTCTGAATGCCCTGCACGTTTCCGGTTCGGCCGATGCCGATACGGGCTGGCAGCCGCAATTCCTGACCCTGTGGAAGAACGATGAACTGGTCGCCGCCATGCCGCTGTATGCCAAGTCGCATTCCTATGGCGAGTACGTGTTCGACTGGGCCTGGGCCGATGCCTACCGGCGCAACGGGCTGGATTATTATCCGAAGCTGCTGTCGGCGATTCCGTTCACGCCGGTCTCCGGCAGCCGCCTGTTGGCCAGGGACGCGGATGCACAAGCGGCGCTCATCACGACCTTGAAGGCGATCCAGGAAAACAGCGGCCTGTCGTCCACCCACATCCTGTACCCACCGCAGGAGCAGGCCGAAGCCTTGCAGGCGGCCGGCTTCCTGTTGCGCTCGGGCGTGCAATTCCACTGGTTGAACAACGGCTATGCCAGCTTCGACGATTTCCTGGAAACGCTGGAGCGCAAGAAGCGCAAGAACATCCGCGCCGAGCGGCGCAAGGTGGTCGAGGCAGGCGTCAGCTTTCGCCAGGTCGAAGGAGCCGATGCGACCGAGGCCGACTGGCGCTTCTTCAAGCGCTGCTACGACCGCACCTACAGCGCGCATCATTCGACGCCGTATCTGAACCTGGATTTTTTCAAGCGCATCGGCAACTCGATGCCGCAGAATATTTTGTTGATCGTGGCCGAGCGCAGCGGCAAGCCGATTGCTTCCTCGCTGCTGATCCACTCCCCCACCACCATGTACGGCCGTTACTGGGGCGCGATCGAGGAAGTGCCCTGCCTGCATTTCGAGACCGCGTATTACCAGCCACTCGAATTTTGCATCGCGCGCAAGATCGGCTGCTTCGAAGGCGGCGCACAGGGCGAGCACAAGATGGCGCGCGGCTTCCTGCCGCAAAAGACCTGGTCGGCGCACTGGCTGGCGCATCCGGATTTTGCCGATGCGATCGAAAGGTTTCTGGAACGCGAGAGCGGTGGCATCGAAGCCTATATCGACGAACTCAACGAACGCAATCCGTTTCGGGCCTAACGTGAATTCAGCGCCGCCAGCACCTGGCCCTTGAGTGTCTTGATGAGCGCGGTTTCATCCGGCGGCACGCCTTCGGGCGCGACACAGATGCGGTCGGCGTAAAAAAAACCGAACGGGATTTTTTGCACGATCAGCGGCAGCACGATGAAGCTGCGGGTCTGTGGCAAGAGCGTGCGGTGCCAGTCCGGAATCAGGCTGGCAATTTTCGGGTTGGTGGCATCGGCGATGACGAGGTCGGCATCGTTTTCCATGGCTAGCGTGAACAGGTCGCGCTTGCCACCCGCAGCAAACGCGAAACCGTTCTGTAACGCGGCATTGTTCTCGCCCAGCGCGATCCGGGCGCGGAACTGGTTGGTCTTCACATCGCGCAGGCAAACCGTCGCGAACCGGAAGCCCATGCCGCGATAGAGCGTCTCCAGCGCCAGCATGATCAGATCGTTGACCTTGCACCGGCCCGAAGCCATCATCTCGGTCACGTCCTGCACGCCAGCCATCAGCAGAACGCGCGCATGGATCGGTTTGCCGCTCGGATGCCTGGCATCGTCGGCGCCTTCGGCCTGGCCGGTCACCAGCAACAGCTCCAGCGGCAGGCCGGTGTCGGCATGCATGTCGCCCTCTCCGGCGTCGTTTTCCTCGGACTGCGGTTCTTCGGACGGCTCGCCGAACAGCAGGTCTGCATTCTGTGTCAGGGCCTTCGTTTCCAGCGCCACGGTCGCCAGCAGTTCGGTCAGACGTTCGGGATCGAGGTTGAGTGCGCCGCCGAAGCGCGCCAGCAAGGCGCGACTTGCAACATCCGCGCCGGGCTCGGTCATGCGCGGTATCAGGGCGGCTGCGGCCGTGCTAAAGGCAGCAACCTGCTGCAGCCATTCCGGACGCGCCTTGGCTGGCTTGAGTATTCCTTGCGGCAGCGGGTTCAGGGCATTGATGATGGTGTCCGGTATCTGCCACTCCTGCAGCACCGATTCGGCCAGCATGTCGAAACTGCAGCCGAGCACCTGCATCGACGCCTGGGACGGACTCAGATTGCCGGTCTCGGTCAGTTGTGCGATATCGGCGTACAGGTCGTGGTCGTGCGAGGCCACCAGCAAGCGGCCCATGTTTTTGAACAGGGCCGCGACTGCTGCTTCCTCGGCATCCTTGAAATGGCTGCGGCGCGCCATCTCGCGCCCGATCACGCTGGCGCTGAGCGCAAAGCTCAGTTCGGTGCGCACGCTCCGGCCCTGGCGGCCCTTCAGGCCATCCACCAGCAGGATCGCCAGCGCGCTGGTCTTGACCGTGTCAAAACCCAGTAAAAATATCGCACGCGAAATCGTGGTCACCGGCACGCCCGAAGCGGTGCGATAACACACCGTGTTCGACAGGCGCAGCACTTTTTGTGTCAGCGCCACATCCGACAACAGGAAATGCGCCAGTTCACGCACCGAGTCGTCGTCCGACGACGCCAGTTCCACGACTTTCGCCACCGAACTGCCCAGCGCCGGCAAGTCATTGTCGGCGGTGATCTTGCGCAGCAGGCGATCACGCGCGGCACGTGCATCGTCGCTGATCTCCATGCGGGAAGAGGCGGACGCATTTGCCCCGGGCGTGCCGTCCGGATTGCCGAAATACCCTGCTGCTGCCATGAACAATCCGTGAGTGAAGAAGTCAGTTGCGCCGCAATGCCGCGTCGATTGGAACGCATTTGTCACATCTGGCGCAGTTCCACCGATTGTGCAACATTTCCTACGGGGCAAGCAGTTTGACACCCGCAGGCGAAAAAAAAAGCACATCGACTGTGCCTTTTTAGCGAACGACCGACATCGCGAAATCAGAAGTTGGGCTTGCTCGCTGCATCCTGGTAGGCCTTGATGCCGGCCAGAATCTCTGCCTTGGCATCCTCCGGTCCGAACCAGCCTTCGATCTTGACCCATTTGCCGGGCTCCAGATCCTTGTAATGCTCGAAGAAATGCTGGATTTGCTGCAGACGCAAATCGTTCATGTCTTCCGGCTTCTGCCAATGGGTATAGATCGGCAGGATCTTGTCTACCGGGACTGCCAGCAATTTCGCATCGCCACCTGCCTCGTCCGTCATTTTCAGTACGCCGATGGTACGGCAGCGCACCACGACGCCCGGAAACAATGGAAACGGCGTGATCACCAAGACGTCGACCGGGTCGCCATCATCGGCGATCGTATTGGGAATGTAGCCGTAATTGCACGGATAATGCATCGCCGTACCCATGAAACGGTCGACGAAGATGGCACCAGATTCCTTGTCGACTTCATACTTGATCGGGTCAGCGTTCATCGGAATTTCGATGATGACGTTGAAATCGTTTGGAACGTCGCGGCCAGAGGAAACTTTATTGAGGCTCATATGGATTCTCGATGTGAAGGAAGATTTTCGTCGCACCGATTATAGCGGTTTTCGGTGACGATTTTGCATTGCAGCAGAGGAAATCCAGATCCCTTGAATCATCTCGGATGGCTCAAACCACCAGCGCGCTCTGCCGGAAATGCGACGCCGCTTCCACCGCATGGCCGAGCGCCTCATGCAGTTGCGCCAGTTTCAGGTGCGCCTCGCGCCGCGTCGGCGCATCCGCCGCATGCGCCAGCGCCTGCTCCAGATGGCGTTGTGCCTTGCCCCATAATTTCTGTTTCAGGCAGAGGGTGCCGAGCGTCAGCGCCAACTGCGCATCGAGCGGGCGGGTCAGGCTCCAGGCTTCACAGTGCTCGATCTGTGCCACCAGCGACGGCGATGGCTGGCCAGCGGCCGATTGCCGGTACGCCACGACCAGCCGGTCATCCCACTGCGCATCCAGTGCCTTCTCGATCAGCGTGCGGGCTTCTTCGGGCAAACCGTTCGCATTGAAGACCGCGGCGCCGCGCGCGGCGACGAACGGGCGCAAGCGCTCCTCGGCGGGAATGCCGAACCAGACATTGCGGATCGATTCGACGTCGTGCGGACGGTCCGACAAGAGGTCGGCATACGCCAGGTCGCGCAAGCGCATCGACAAGGCAGGATGCAGGGCGCGATTCTTGTCCAGCGAACGGGTCAGACGCAATACCTCCGGCCAGTTCTGCGCGTACTGGTTGGCCTTGAGTGCCAGGCGCAGCGCGTGAATGTGGCGGGTGCCGCTGGCATTGAGTTCGCGCACTACCTCGAGCGCCCGTTCCGGCTGATGCTCGTCGACCAGCAGTTCGAGAGCCGTCATCAGGCGCGCCGGTTTCAGCGGCGGCGTCTCCTGCGCCTTGGCCAGCCAGGCATCGCGCCGCTCGGACTGACGCATCCAGTGCGCTGCGCGCGCGCCGATCAAGGCGGCCAGGCCCGCGTTGTCGGGCGATTCGGCGGCACGGATCGCAGCTTTTTCAGCATGCCCGAAGCGCCCTTCGAACAGGGCCTTCAAGGCATCGCGCAAGGCCCGGTTGCCTTCGCGCTCGCGCTTGCCGCGCCGGTACTCGGCAACCTTGCGCGGCATGGCGCTGGTGCTGCGCACGGCTTCGATCAACAGGTACAGGAACAGGAACAGCAGCGCGCCCAGCAGCAGGAAAAAATTCAGCGACAGGTCGATGCGGTACGGCGGATAGAACAGCACGACATTGCCGGGATTGAAGCGGGCTGTGACGGCCAGACCGATTGCCGTGGCCAGCAACAGCAGCAACCAGAGGAAAAATCGCATGTTACGACTTCGCCTTGTAGTTGCGCACCGCGTTCAAGCTCTCGGCCAGGGTCGGCAATTCGATCGCCAGATTGCTGCTCTGGACTTGCCGCAGCAGCGCCTGCGCGGTCTGGGTCTGCCGGGCGCGGGTATCGAAATACTTGATGATGGCTTCCTGCGACGCGATCATGTCGCTGCGGAAGGCCGACTCGTTGCGCGACAACAGAGCCAGCCGGGCATTGAGCAAGCGCAGCTTCAGGTTTTCGCGCGCATAGTAGGCCTGGCTCGGCGAGAGCAGCAACGCGTCCGGCACATCCACGCTGCGCACACGGATCAACTGCCGGACTTCGGTCCACATTTCGTTGGACAGGCTCTGCCATTTTTCTTGCAACAGGTACGGCCAGTCGCTGGCCGCGTTACTGGCACCGCCGGTCAGCAGCGCCGTGCGGCCGGCATCGGTACGGGCCGACTTGTCGGCTTTCGCAACGGGTCGATAGGATTTTTTCGGTTCAGTGACCGGCTGCGTCGGCTTTTCATCGGCCAGCAGCGGCATGCCGTCGATCTGCCCGATGATGCTGTCCAGGCGCAGCGCGATGCCTGTCAGGTCCAGGCTCGGCAATGCCTTCAGGCGATCGATGTCGTGCGCCAGCGCGCGCCGGATCACGATGAATTGCGGCTTGTCGGAGCGCGACAGCCGGTTGTCGGCATTTTGCAGTGCGATCAGCGCGCCGGGCACGTTGCCGGCCAGTTGCAACTGCTGGCTGGCGGTCGACAGTACCTGTTCGATTTCCGCCAGCGCCCAATCGTCGCGATTCTTCGACAGGTCCTGGTACAACTGTTCGAGTGCCAGCTGCTGGCTCTGCGCCTCGACCTGCTTGCTCTCCAGGACGGTCACCTTGGCCTGCAATTCGCGCGCCGTGTCGGACAGGGTTTTTACCAGCATCCGGGTTTCGGCATTGCCGGTCTCGCCAGTCTTGAGCTGGCGGGCGACTTCATCGCGCAGATTGCTGACCGTGATGCGGCTGGCCACCAGCAAGCCCACCAGCAGCAGCGCCAGGAGCGCCAGCGCGATTTGGATCCGGCGCAGGGAACGTTGCGTCAGGCGCGCCGCCGGATCGACGAAAGCCGCTGTGTCCAGCGCCGCGCGCGGTGCAAAAGTCGGTTCGGCCGCGGGCGCAGCAGCCGCGCCGGCATGTGGAAGAGAAGGCAAGTCATTCATGCCCGAATTGTAACGCGGCAAGCAAGCCTTCGTCCCCTGAAGCAGCCTGGATCACCGTCCGGAAACCGAGCGCGCGCGCAGTTTCCGCAATGCGCACGTGTGGCACGATCAATCTTTGCTGTTGCAATTTCACCACGCCGGCACCGGGGCGGTCGCCGTTGCGGCTGGGCGTCAAGGCAGCGTCGGCGGCCTCGACCATCGCCAGCAAGACGTGCAGCGCTTCCGAACTGGTGATGATCCAGTCGGCTGACCGATCCAGCAATTGCTGCAGATACTGCGCGCCTGCCGCATCCAGGCGCGGCGCCGCCCGGCGGTAGGCCGCGACCTGGCGCACGATCGCGCCGGCACTGCGCAATGCATCGCCCAGCAGTTCGCGGCCACTTTCGCCACGCAGGATCAATACCTCGCGTCCGGCCAGGGCCGCCACGTCGAGGGCCGCCAGCAGGGTCTGCGAATCGGTGCGATGCGGGTCGCGCGGACTGGCGATGCGGGTGGTCGAGGACGTGATGCCATGGCGGGCCAGGGCTTGCCGGCTGCCCTCGCCCATGACTGCCAGCGGCACCTGGGCCGGCCAGGGCTGGCGGCGCGCGAACGCCGCATCGATCGCGTTCGGACTGACGAATGCCACCAGGGCATAGCGCTCGAGTTCGACCAGTGCCGCATCGAGCACACGATTGTCGTCCAGCGGATGAATTTCGAGCAAAGGAAACAGCAGCGCTTCGCGTCCCGACGCCGCGATCTGGCGCTGCAGTGACACCGCCTGCGCCAGCGGCCGCGTGATGATCACCGGGCGCATCGCCGGGGGCCGCCCGGAGCCGGCAAGCGGTTCCTGCCCGCTGGCCTCAGTCATGACAAGACAGAGCGCATCCGGTGCGCATCAATCGACGTGGTCGTCGAGCAGCGCCGCCTCGGCCTTGCAGACCGCCAGGATCGCACCCGCGTCCTGTTCGTGCAGGGCGCGTGCAATCCGTTCGCCCAGTGCCTGCGGCGCATCGGCCGGGCCCATCGCATCGGCAGTGGCGACCCGCCTGCCGTCGGGCGTTGCCACCATGGCGCGCAAGCGCATCCGGTCGCCATCGATGGTGGCATACGCTGCCAGCGGAATCTGGCAGCTGCCGCCGAAGACGCGCGAGAGCGTGCGTTCGGCGTTCACCGCCTGGGCGCTGGCCCAGTGATCGAGTGGCGCAAGCCACGCTTGCAGATCGGCACGCGCGCTGTGGATTTCGATCGCCATCGCGCCCTGCCCCGGCGCCGGCAGGCTCAGCTCGGGCGAAATGAATTCGCGGATCCGTTCCGGCACGCCGAGCCGTATCAAGCCGGCTGCCGCCAGGATAATGGCGGCATAGTCGCCGCGATCGAGCTTGCCCAGGCGGGTGTCGAGATTGCCGCGCAAGGGCTTGATCACCAGCGCCGGAAAGCGCGCCGCGATCAATGCCTGGCGCCGCAGGCTGCTGGTGCCGACCACGGCGCCGTCGGGCAAACTGGCGAGGCTGGCGTATTCATTCGAGACGAAGGCATCGCGCGCATCCTCGCGCTCGAGCACTGCTGCCAGTGCGAAACCGGGTGGCAACTCCATCGGCACGTCCTTTAACGAATGCACCGCCAGATCGGCGCGCCCGTCTTCCATCGCCACTTCCAGTTCCTTGACGAACAAGCCCTTGCCACCGACCTTGGACAGGGTGCGATCAAGGATCTGGTCGCCGCGCGTGGTCATGCCGAGAATTTGCACGTCACACTGCGGATATAATGCGAGCAGGCGGTCGCGCACATGCTGCGCCTGCCACATTGCGAGCCGGCTCTCACGGGAGGCGATGACCAGACGTTGCGGAAAAGTTGGATTCAATACAGGCTCGTCGAAAGAGTGCCGGTGTAGGCAAGTGGCCGCCGTGGCGTGAAAATTCGGAAAAAGCCGCGCTCGAATGGCGCAGTTGGCGGTGCTGGATTCAGCGCTGGATTCAGTGCTTGATTCAGCGTGCATTTGCACGCAACTCAGCACACGAATCCGCAAGCTGCACGGCGACTTGAAGTGCGGCCTTGACCGAAATGCAAGACCCGATTTTATCATGCCCCCCAGGCCTCTCAGCGGGCCGCCCCACCCTACCCTGGACCGATACCATGGCAAAGACCGCATCCGCCGTACCTTCCTCGCGCTCCGCTGCCGCACCGGCGGCGGCTGGCCGCCGCAAGAGCACGGATGCCACCGCAAAAAAAGCCGGCCTGCTCGCAGCCCTGCCGGCCGGCGCCCAGAAAGACGCACCGCTCAAGGAAGACATCAGGTTGCTCGGCCGGCTGCTCGGCGATGTCTTGCGCGACCAGGAGGGCGAGGCGGTCTTCGAGGTCGTCGAAACGATTCGCCAGACCGCGGTGCGGTTCCGGCGCGATGCCGATACCGAAGCGGGCAACCATCTCGACAAGCTTCTGAAGAAACTGACGCGCGAGCAAACCATCTCGGTGGTGCGCGCATTTTCCTACTTTTCACACCTAGCCAATATTGCGGAAGACCAGCATCACAACCGGCGCCGCCGGGCGCACTTGCTGGCGGGCTCGCCGGCGCGCGCCGGCAGTGTCGCGCATGCCTTGACGACCCTGGAAGCAGCCGGCGTCGGTGGCGCCGCAGTGCGCGACTTCTTCAAGCATGCCCTGATCTCGCCGGTGCTGACAGCCCATCCGACCGAAGTCCAGCGCAAGAGCATCCTGGACGCCGAGTCGAAGATCGCGCGGCTGCTGGCCCAACGCGACCTGCCGCAGACCGCCAGCGAGCGCGCTGCCAACGCGACCCTGCTACATGCACAGGTCGCAACGCTGTGGCAAACCCGGATGCTGCGCTACTCCAAGCTGACCGTTGCCGATGAAATCGACAATGCGCTTTCCTACTACCGCATCACCTTCCTGCGCGAATTGCCGGCCTTGTACCAGGAAATCGAGACCGAGCTGACGCAGCGCTATCCGTACAAGGCGCGCCGGATTTCCCCGGCCGCGCCCGCCGCGCTGCCACCGTTCGTGCAGATGGGTAGCTGGATCGGCGGCGACCGCGACGGCAATCCGAATGTCGGCGGCGACACCATGCGCCATGCACTGGCGCGGCAATCGGCCACCATCCTCGAGTTCTACCTGGAAGAGGTGCACGCTCTCGGCGCCGAGCTGTCGGTCTCCACCTTGCTGGTCGATGTCAGCGCCGAACTGGAAGCATTGGCGGCGCAATCCCCGGATCAGTCGGCCCATCGCAGCGACGAGCCGTACCGCCGCGCCCTGATCGGCATGTACGCGCGCCTGGCAGCGACGGCCCGCGCGCTCGGCGCACT
>JAYUWF010000279.1:0-4193 GCA_043753685.1 Herminiimonas sp. | reverse complement strand
TGCACGGTTACCTCACGGCGCTTGTGATCGGACCTGAAATCATTCCCCTGGCCGAATGGCTGCCCAATGTCTGGGGTACGTCGGCCCGGCAGGCACCGGCCTTCAAGACCGAGAAGGAAGGCGAACGCATCATCGGACTGATCGCCCGCTTCATGAACGAAATCGCCATCACCATGGAAGTCGCGCCGAAGGAATTCGAGCCCCTGTTCTGCGAATTCGAATCCGAAGGCCATGCCGTGCTCGATGGCGAAGCCTGGGCCTGGGGCTTCTGGGAAGGCATGAGCCTGCGCGCCGAAGCATGGGAGCCGATCTGGGAATCCAACCTGGCGCCGCTGATGCGACCGATCTATCTTCTGGGCGCAGAAGAAATTGAGGAAGAGGAAATGACCCTGGTCGACACGCCCTTGAAATGCCACAAGCTGACGGTCGAGATCGAAGCGGCGATTCCGGAAATCTATCGCTACTGGCTGCCGCTGCGCAAATCCAGCGTGACCACCGTACAGCGCGCCGAGCCAAAGGTTGGCCGGAACGACGACTGCGCCTGCGGCAGCGGCAAGAAATTCAAGAAGTGCTGCGGCGCACCGCCGGTGCTGCACTGACCTGCTGAGGCAACGAGGGACCGAGGCAATTCTGCACTGGCTGCCTGAGCTATCGAAGCACCGAGGCAGCGCATTCGTGGCATCGGCGCTTGGGCAGGCCCGGGCACGGCGCCAGCGTCTCCCGCCCTTGATTCGCCGCACCGAGCGGAGTTTCGCCTAAACAAATTCTTGGGAAAATCAGCGTTCTACAGTCGTCAGGTCGCCACCATCTGCCGAGACCGCGCATGAAACTGTCAGGGCCATCATCCCCGTTCAATCCCTGTGCATCACCAGCGGCAGCTGCCGAACTGTTCGCTGAACTGCAGTTGTCGGACCGGCGGATTGCATCGAAAGTCGAGAAGCTGCGAACCAAAGGCTATTTCACCATTCCGGTCGCGAAATCAACCCGGCGATTCCTGCGTGCGCAATCGGCGGCGATACCAGCCAGCGCAGACGGGCCGCCCTGCCGCGATTTCAGCGGGTCGGCTTTCGAACAAGTCGCCACGTCGATGGCAAGCCGAGTGGTGTCACGGCTGAAGCCGTGCGACCTCCCCCTGAGGCCGCATGAATTTCAGGTGCGCAAGCCAAGCGCCGATGCGGCAAGCGACTGGCATCAGGACAGGGCGCCGAAAGTCCTGACCTGCATCACCACACTGGAGGGCGCCGGCACGCAGTTCGTCTCTCCAAGTGTTTTCAACGAAAAGTTCGCGCAGGTCGAAGACTTTCCCGTGACGCTGGCGCCCGTCGACGGAGCCCAAAGCATCGCCAAAGACGTTCGAACCACGCGGCCCGGCCAGTTCTATTTTTTCGCTGACCTCGGCATCGACGATCCGCAGGTGCCCAAGCTGGTGCACCGGGCGCCGGGCGAGCCCGGCCGATCGATCTTCCTGGCGCGCTGGGTGGAAAACAAGCGCGCGGTGCGCGCCCCGGACCAGCCACGACAGATGCCGGAATCAGGCGAATCCGGCTAAGTACCCGCCGATCAAGGCAGAGCAAGCGCGCATCAAGCCTTGATGAAATGCTCGCGGTAGTAGCGCAGCTCCTCGATCGACTCGATGATGTCGGCCAGCGCCGTGTGCTTCTGATGCTTCTTGAACCCTGTTGCGATCTCGGGTTTCCAGCGCTTGCAGAGTTCCTTCAGTGTCGAGACATCGAGGTTGCGATAGTGGAAGAACGCTTCCAGTTTCGGCATGCCGCGCACCATGAAACGGCGGTCCTGGCAGATCGTGTTGCCGCACATCGGAGACTTGCCGTTGCCGACGAACTGCCTGAGCCAGGCGATCAACGCTTCTTCCGCCTGCGCCTCGGTGACGGCCGACTCGCGAACCCGCTCGATCAAACCCGAACGGCCGTGGGTGCCCTTGTTCCAGGCATCCATGCCGTCCATGATCTCGGCCGGCTGGTGGATCGCGAACACCGGCCCTTCCCCCAGGATATTGAGTTCCGAATCGGTGACCACCACCGCGATTTCGATGATGCGATCGGTGTCCGGCTCGAGGCCGGTCATCTCCATGTCGACCCAGACCAGGTTGAAGTCGTTCGGGCGAACCGGGGCTGCCGGCGGTACGTCTAAAACTACAGGTTGTGACATAATCGTTTCCCTTAGCAAGCCGCCATTTTCTCACAGGCAAAGCATGTATTCACTCGCGTTTTCGAATTTGTTCATCGGTTTCCTGGTTCTCACCCTGATCGTCCGTTTCTGGCTCGGTTCGCGTCACATTCGCCATATCCTGGCGCACCGGGCGGCAGTACCGCCTGAGTTCGCCGCAAAGATTCCACTCGCCGCGCATCAGAAAGCCGCCGACTATACGATCGCAAAAACCAAGTTCAACCTGTTGATGCTGGTCTTTTCCACCGCGGTCCTGATCGGCTTCACGCTCCTGGGCGGCTTGCAGGCGCTGTCGCTGGCGGTGTTCCATGCCACCGGCGGCGGCATGACCTATCAATTGCTGCTGCTGGTGGCGTTCGGCGTGATTTCCGGCGCGCTTGACCTGCCCTTCGATTACTACCGCCAGTTCGTACTGGAAGCGCGCTTCGGTTTCAACAAGATGACGCTGCCGCTGTGGCTGACCGACATGGTCAAGAATGCAGTGATCGGCGCCGCGATCGGCCTGCCGCTGATCTGGGTGATCCTGGTCTTGATGGAAAAATCCGGCGACCTGTGGTGGCTGTATGCATGGATCGTGTTTTCCGCGTTCCAGTTGCTGATGCTGGTGTTGTACCCGACCGTGATCGCGCCGCTGTTCAACAAATTCACGCCGCTGGCCGACGAATCCCTGAAAAGCCGGATCGAACAATTGATGGGCCGCGTCGGTTTTGCTTCGCAAGGCTTGTTCGTGATGGACGGTTCCAAGCGCAGCGCACACGGCAATGCCTATTTTTCCGGTTTCGGGGCGGCCAAGCGGATCGTGTTTTTCGACACGCTCCTGGCGCGCCTGGCGCCGGAAGAAATCGAAGCGGTCCTGGCGCACGAACTCGGTCATTTCAAGTTGAAGCACATCGTCAAGCGCATCGCGATGATGTTTGCCATTTCGCTCGGTTTCCTGGCGCTGCTGGGCTTTCTGAAAACGCAGGTATGGTTCTACACGGGTCTCGGCGTCGATCCGATGCTCGTGGCCAGCAACGATGCGATGGCGCTGATCCTGTTCATGCTGACGCTGCCGGTATTTACCTTTCTGTTGTCGCCATTGACCTCGATCGGCTCGCGCAAGCATGAATTCGAAGCCGATTCCTTCGCCGCTACCCATACCCGCTCGCAAGACCTGGTGTCGGCATTGGTGAAACTGTACGAAGACAATGCCTCGACTCTGACGCCGGATCCGCTGCATTCGGCGTTCTACGATTCGCATCCGCCGGCCTCGGTGCGGATTCACCGATTGCAGGCGCAGTGATGCATGCGCCCGCCCGCTTCTGCGGCATTACCGGACATACCTGACATGTTGACGACTTCCCAATTGCTGGAAAAAAAATGCGCACCGACCATGGTCGCGCTGACCGATGCCGAGGTGAGCGCCCAAATGACGGCGGTCGCCGGCTGGCAGCGTGACGCTCAGTTCGACCATCCGCGCATCCTCAAGCGCTTCGATTTCAAGAATTACTACGAGACGCTGGCCTTCATCAATGCGATCGCCTATGTGGTGCACGCCGAAGACCATCATCCGGAACTGACCGTGACCTACAACCGCTGCGTGGTCGCGTTCGACACGCACAGTGTCAACGGCGGCAAGGGCGGCTTATCGGAAAACGATTTCATTTGCGCCGCCAAGGTCGATGCGATCTTCCAGCAATCGTTTGCGCGCGCCTGATGGCGAAACCGTCTGCCTTGCGCACGCCGTCGAACGGTAACGCCGAGCGCAACGCCAGCGTCGGCCGGGATCTCGTCAAGGCGATCATCATCGCCGCCCATGGCCGCCATTACCTCGCCCTGTCGCTGACCGACGGCGTGCGCCTGCAGTGCGTCACGCGCGGCAAGAAAAGCGATATCGCCGTCGGCGATCATGTGAACCTGCAGATGACCTCGGCCAATCAGGGCGTGATCGAATCGGTCGACGAGCGAGCCACGCTGCTGTACCGCTCCGACCAGTACAAATCGAAACTGCTGGCCGCCAACGTCAC
>JAYUWF010000278.1:0-4206 GCA_043753685.1 Herminiimonas sp. | reverse complement strand
GAAACTTTCTGCAATTAATGCCTGTTTGGATCATGCGTGTTGCAATGACCAACAACGGGTATGGACTATGGCAAGTAAGTTGCAGAATTTTTTGATGTGGGTCAAAAACGATCGGATCGTGCAATTTGTCTGCGCGTGTGCTCTTCGGGATTCAGGTCTTTCACCGGCACTTCGAGTCGGAGAACCTCCCAATTACTTTCAGTCTTTGAAAACGTATAACCAAAGGCGAATGCCATCGTGCCCGCCAACGATCGGCTGACGCACTGGCACGACTTTTTGAGTACCGTGAAATCAATTTGCACGGTTTAAGTACCCACCCAGATCTGGCCGTTTTGTACCGTGCATCGCAATTGTACTTTGCGGTGTGCCAGTTTTGCCTGAGAAAAGGCGATCGACTGCGATCGCCTATCCGGTTACTCAGGCCTACCGGCGCGTTGTTACCACGGCAGCGGATTGCGGTTGTGTGCTACTTCGTTACCCGCGTAGCCACCGAGCAGAACGCCGGCAACCGTTGCGACTTTCCTGCCGTTGCCACCACCTACTTGATTACCAAGCAATCCACCAACTACCGCGCCAACACCGGTGCCGACCGGATGCATGTCGTTCACGTAATTCTGCACCGGATGCTGTGGTGGCACATAGGCAGGTTGCTGTTCGACGCGCGCAGGTTGCTGATACTGCTGATACGTGTTCTGCACATATTGCGGCGACTGCTGCGACGGATTCGCATGCGAGACGGTGGTGTGATGCACCACCTTGCGGCGCACGGGCACGGCAGCGGGCTGCACCTGGCTTGGCGGATTGTCACGGTAGGAGGGTGCGACGGGCACCAGTTCGAGCAGCTGTCCATCGGCTGCAAGGTAGCGATTACCGGCGGTTGCACCGACCGGCGCCACGCTGCTCGAACGAAGCGGCGCGACAGTGGCATCGACAGCCGGGGCCACGCTGCCATGCGACGATGGCAAGATGCCGGTCAGGGCGGCCACGCCGAGCAGGCTGACTCCGATGACTGCAATGGCAGCGCCAGCCATCAACGGATGAATGCGGTTGCTTGAGGTATTGATCTGATTGTCCATGGTGTCCACTCTCCGATAAAGAACTGTCGATATGAGAGTAACGCCACTGGGCGCCCTGCGGTGTCGGCAGAGTTGTATCAGTTGTAAGGCAGGGTTACAGGCGCGTGTCTGAAGCCAGCGAATCAACGCATCGGCATGGGATCCTTCAGAACCGTGAAATCGATCTGCACCGTTTCATCATTGGCGGTCATCCACACCTGCCCATCTTGCACCGTGCATTGCAACTGCATGTTCCGCTGCGCCAGCTTTGCCAGGGCCTGACTGGTTGCTGCCGGTATGTTGATGACTGTGAGGTTGCGGGCCCGGTCGATGCGGCTGCCGACCTGGTTCCACCAGATCGAACTGTTGCTGGCATAGGTGTAGATGATGACTTGCGCGGCGCGGCCACAGGCCTTCAGAATTCTTTTCTCGTCGGGTTGGCCGACTTCGATCCAAAGCTCGATCGCACCGGTGAGATCCTTCTGCCAGAGATCCGGTTCGTCATCGGTACTGATACCCCTGCCGAACACCAGGCTGGCACTTGCATGCCGCAGAAATGCCAGCACCCGCATCATCATGCGCTCATCGGTTTCCGACGGATGGCGCGCCAGCGTCAGGGCATGGGTCTCGTAGTAATGCCGATCCATGTCGGCGATTTGCAGTTCGGCTTTGTAGATCGTCGATTTGATGGCCATGGCGTTGCTCGTTTCGTGACGATGTGATTGGTCGGTGTCAGATTGCCTTGCACATTAGTAGCAGCGGCAGTCGCAGGGCGCAAGAATAGCCGATTTTCAAAACAGTGCCTCGATCGATTTGCAGACCTGACACCGGCTCGCGCATCACAACTGTGGGAAAATTCCAGCATGTCTACCCCGATCGAACCATCCGACCCGCTCGACCCGGCCCGTGTCGAACGCAGTACGCGAAGCTGGCTGCAAAAGGCTGTCATCGGACTGAACCTGTGTCCGTTTGCCAAGGCGGTCCAGCGCAAGAACCAGATACGCTATGTCGTCAGCCAGGCCGAAACGAGCGCTGATCTGGCGCTCGATCTGGCCGCCGAGCTGCGCCTGCTGCAGGACGCCGACCCCGAATTGATCGACACGACGCTGCTGATTCATCCGCATGTGCTGACCGATTTTTTCGATTACAACGCGTTCCTGCGCAGCGCCGATCGGCTACTGCGGAAAACCTGTGCGGAGGGAGAGTTGCAAATCGCCAGCTTCCACCCTCAATACACCTTCGCTGATGCCAATCCGGATGCGATCGAAAACTACACCAACCGCTCGCCCTATCCGATGCTGCATTTGCTGCGCGAAGCCAGCATCGAACGCGCCGTCGAAGCGTTCCCCGACACCGACGCGATTTACGAGCGCAACATCGCAACGCTGCAGAGCCTGGGTTTCGCCGGCTGGCAGCGCCTGGCGGCGCAGATCGAAGCGGAATCCGGCAGCGCCAACGAGGCTTTGCCGGACGCCTGATCAGGCTGCCGGCATTGGCAATTGCCTCGATCCTGGTCTGCTCAAGACTTTTAGTTGTTTTAAAACAATATCAACTTCACCAAACCCCTCCCGATTTAACAATCCAGGCCGGATGTTGGATTTCTTGCGGTTTTTGCTAGTACAATCAAGTTGCGCTATGGAATTATATTTAAGACAATCCTCACACTGAAGCCGACCATGACCAGCAACCGCCTGACTGACCAGCTCGCGTATGACCCCAACAATCTCCTCGATGCCCTGATCGAGAAAATGGGATTGAAAAACGACGCGGCGCTGTCGCGTGCCCTGGAAGTCGCGCCACCGGTCATCAGCAAGATACGTCACCGCCGCCTGCCGGTCGGCGCCTCGCTGCTGATTCGCATGCACGAGGTCAGCGCCTTGAGCATCAAGGATTTGCGCATCCTGATGGGCGACCGGCGTGACAAGTTCCGGATCAGCGACAAGCAGTTCAAGCCTAAAGATGGGGTTGCCGACGGTGGCGCCGACATGGAAATGGACGCCGAAGAATAGCTGGAGCGTTTTAAGCCGGGAATAGTCCGGTCGAAAGGTACCGATCGCCACGATCGCAGACAATGAAGACGATGGTAGCGTTTTCCACCGTCGCGGAGATGCGCAACGCCACTTCGCAGGCGCCGGCAGCCGACATGCCGCAAAAAATCCCTTCCTCGATCGCCATCCGGCGCGCCATGCGTTCGGCCGCCGACTGGCTCACGTTCTCGACCTGATCGACCCGACTGCGATCGAAGATCTTCGGCAGATATGCTTCCGGCCACTTGCGGATACCAGGGATTTGCGAGCCCTCGTCCGGCTGGGCGCCGATGATGTGCACCCGCTGATCCTGCTCTTTCAGATATTTCGAGACGCCCATGATCGTGCCGGTGGTACCCATGGCGCTGACGAAATGCGTCACCTTGCCATCCGTGTCGCGCCAGATTTCCGGACCGGTGGTTTCATAGTGAGCCAGTGAATTATCCGGGTTGGCGAACTGGTCGAGGATGATGCCGTCGCCCGCCTTCTGCATCGTTTCGGCCATGTCGCGTGCATATTCCATGCCGCCGGTCTTGGGCGTGAGGATGATGCGCGCGCCGTAGGCCGCCATGCTCTGGCGCCGTTCCTCGCTCAGGTTCTCCGGCATCAGCAACACCATCTTGTAGCCGCGCACGGCGGCCACCATTGCCAGGGCGATGCCGGTGTTGCCGCTGGTGGCTTCGATCAGCGTGTCGCCTGGCTTGATGTCGCCGCGCGCTTCGGCGTGCTTGATCATCGACAGCGCCGCCCGATCCTTGACCGAGCCGGCCGGATTGTTGCCTTCCATTTTGCCGAGGATGATGTTGTTGCGTTTTGTCGCATCGTCGCCCGGCAAGCGTTGCAGCCGCACCAGGGGTGTATTGCCGATCGTGTCTTCTAGAGTCAGATATGCCATTGCATTGTTCTTCGCTTGCGTGAAACGATCATTCTAATCGCAGACGACATGACACGCACTGCAAGGCGATGATCTAAGTACCCGACCAGAATAAATTGTGAATGTCTGCGGCCCCGATGGGCGCGTGGCTGCGTTGGCTGCCCCTTGCAGTGCTCGCACTGCGGCGGGCCACCCGCCTTGCCCCGCATCCCATCGGAACCACATCCATTTCCCAATTTATCCTGGTCGG
>JAYUWF010000277.1:0-4211 GCA_043753685.1 Herminiimonas sp. | reverse complement strand
AGACGCTGCATGCGGTAGCGCAGCTGGCGAAAGCTCAGTCCGAGCAAGTCGGCGGCCTGGGTCCGGTTGAAGCGGGTCCGCGCCAGCGCGCGACGGATGATCTGACGCTCGACCTCGTCGAGGTAATCGGCCAGCGCCACCGGCAGTGCGAACTCGGGCACCGCCGGCAGCACCGGCAATGCCGGCAATCCTGGCAAACGCTGTTCCGCCTCGATCGGGACAGGCGGGGCAGCGTCGGTGTCGTGGCTGCGCGGCGCGGCAACGGCGTGCGCCGCCGAATCCGGAGGGCTGCCTCGATCGGCTGGTGTCGCACCGCGCGCAACGGCCGCCTGCGCCGCGAATGTCTCGCGCGCCAGCGCTTCGGCCGCCTGGCCGGACGCGCCACTGGCGCCGCGCAGGGCCAGATCTTCCAGCTCGATGATGCCGTCGTTGGCGAAGGCCATGGCGCGTTCGAGGATGTTTTCGAGTTCGCGCACATTGCCGGGAAAAGCGTGCGACTGCAGCGCCTGCAGCGCAGGGGTCGACAGCACTGCCCGGCTCGCGCCATCGGCCAGGCGGGTCAGGATGGTATCGGCCAGCAGGCCGATGTCGTCGCGCCGCTCACGCAGGGGCGGCAGCTTGAGTTCGATCACGTTCAGGCGATAGAACAGATCCTGGCGAAACGTGCCGCGCTCGACGCAGGCTGCCAGATCCTGGTGGGTGGCGCTGATCAGGCGCACGTCGACCGGCTCCTCGACCGTGGCGCCGACCTTGCGCACGCGCCGCTCCTGGATCGCCCGCAACAGCTTGACCTGCATCCCCAGCGGCAGATCGGCGACTTCGTCGAGCAGCAGCGTGCCACCGCTGGCCGCCTGGAAAAATCCTTCGCGATCGTCCGCGGCACCGGTGAAGGCGCCCTTGCGGTATCCGAAGAACTCGGCTTCCATCAACGCTTCCGGGATCGCACCGCAATTGACCGCGATGAAGGCCTTGTCGGCACGCGCGCTCAAGGCGTGGATATCGCGCGCCGCCAGTTCCTTGCCGCTGCCGGATTCACCGTTGATAGCCACCGGCGCCATGCTGCGCGCCAACCGCACGATCTGCGCGCGCAGATCGTGCATGGCGCGCGATTCGCCGCGCAGGCGCAGGCTCGGCGCGGACACGCTTGCCTGTGCCGCCGTGCCGCCGAGCGCCGCGGGACCGGCGCTGGTGCGCAGCGCCGACTGCACCATGGCGCGCAGTTGATCGAGGGCGACCGGCTTGGACAGGTAATCGAAGGCGCCGGCCTTGAGCGCCACCACTGCATTGTCGGCACTGCCGAAGGCGGTGATCACGGCCACGGGCGTGTTCTTGTAGGACGCGGCAATTTCCTGCACCAGCTCGATGCCCAGACCATCGGGCAGGCGCATGTCGGTCAGCACCAGGGCGTACTCGGTGCCGGCCAGGCAGCGCCGGGCAGCGGCCAGCGATTCGGCGCTGTCGACATCGAGTCCCATGCGCACCAGCGTGATTTCGACCAGTTCCCGCAGGTCTGCCTCGTCGTCGACTACCAAGATGCGCGGAGATGCCATGAGCGTGTCTTCTTTTGCCTTGAAGGTTGCATCATACGACCGAAGCCGGCTGCCGCAAACCACGCTGTCGCCGGCCTGCACTGGTCAAGCCGAGGACCTCAGGCGCCAGCCGTGGCCAGGGTGATGACGAAGCGTCCGCTTGGCTCGTTGGTACGCTGGCCGCGCTGGCCGCCGGAGCCGTCGGCGCCAGCCAGCGGTGCCGGGCCGGATTCCGCATCGACGCGGAATTCATAGTCGAGCACAGCGCCGTTGTTCAGACACAGTTCGCGTGCCAGATAGAGGCCCAGGCCGGTGCCTTTGCTGGAGGTGGTGTAGAACGGCTCGAACAGGTGGGCGCGCACCGCCGGCGTGATCGGCGGGCCATCATCCTGCACATGCAGCTCGAGGCGCGCCGCCGAGGCCGGCACGACGAAGATCCGGATGCTGCCCGGCGCGCCGCTGGCATAACGCTGCGCATTCGAGAGCAGATTGACCACCACTTCCTGCAGATGCAGCGGATCGAACCAGACCCGGTGCTGGCCGATCGGCGCGCTGCGGATCACCTCTGGCGGCAGCGCATGGAGCTCGATGAATTCCGTGACGATCGACTCCACCACCGGCGCCAGCGCCAGCGCATCTTCGGGCCGGTGCGCCTTGCGCGAGAGCCGCAGGATGTCTTCGATCATGCGGTTCAGGCGGCTGACGTTGTCGGTAACGATGCGCAGCAAACGCTGCTGCCCCGGATCGCTGACTTCTTCGCTCAGCAGCGAAGCCGAGTACGAGATTGCCGACAAGGGGTTGCGGACCTCGTGGGCGATGCTGGCGGTCAGCCGGCCCATCGATGCCAGTTTCAGTTCCTGCGCCCGATTGTCGATTTCACTGACATCCTGCAGGAAGATCACGGTGCAGTCCTGCCGTCCGGTCCGCGCCAGCACCCTGGCGAAGCGCAGTTTCAGGTGCACTGTCAGTTCGCGCCGGCCGACCCGGGCCTGCTCTGCAGCGCCCGCCATCGGCGCTGTCGCCGGATCGGCCGGCTTGATCACGACGAAGGTCGATGCCTCGGTACGGTCCTGCCCCTGGTCCTGGCCCTGGTCCTGGTCCTGGCCCCGGTTTTGCGCTTGCACTGCGCCGGCGCCGTTCGAGCGCGCCGCCCAGGCAAAAAAAGCATCGGCAATCGGCACCAGTGCCGCATGTTCCGACAACCGCACGTACGGCGCCGCGTCCGGTATGCGCAGACGCAGCATGGACTCGGCGGCCGGATTCACCGTCATCATGGCGCCGTCCGGCGCGACCACCAGGATGCCGTCCGCGGTATCGGCGGTGACCAGATGGTTGATCGCTTCCTGCAACGCCAGCGCATTGCCGCGCTCGACGGCCAGTTTTTCCTGGTTGATCAGGCGCGCCGCCAGCCGGTTGATGGCGTACACCGCCACGAAAAATGCGGCGCCATACAGACCGGCCTGGGAAATCGATGCATCGATCGACGACTCGAGCAGCGCGAAGCCGCTTTCTAGCAGGAGGATCAGGGTGACGGCAGCGACAAAGAACAGCGCCAGCACCAGCGGCGCCAGGATCGCCGCGCCGGCCAGCGGAAACAGATACAGGATCGCGAGTCCGCTCTTGGTGCCCCCGGCGGCGATGTAGAGAATCGAGATGGCGGTGATGTCGCCGGCGATCTGCACCGTCAGCTGCGTCAGGAACTGGCGCCGAAAGAACAGCGCCAGCGCGATGAAGGCGATCGACATCAACAGGTAGCCGATGCAGGTTTCCCAGTAGATCAGCTGCTCGCTGCTGTCGAAAGCCTTGCGGTTGTTGAAGAGGATGTAAAACAGCAGCAACAGCGCGATCAGGCCGCGGGTGACGGTAAAGGTCGCCAGAGTGCGCCAGAACGTTTCGCGCGGTGCCCGCACTGCGCTGGCAGGCGAAGCCGTCATGCGGGCCGATGCAGACGGCGATGCGCGGGCGAGCAATAGACAGTCACGCCATCGGTCGCGATGACGGCATCCGAGCGCGGCACATGCAGGCCGCAATGCGCGCAAGCCACCACCTGCTCGCTGGCGGCCGTATCCGTAGCAGCCGCAGACACAGTGTCAGTAGCCGATGCCGGCTGCGCCGGTGGTCTGCGCTGCTTCAGACGCTGGCGCTTGGCATGGTTCAGCCAGAGCACCGCAACCGCAGCGATCAACAGCCACAGCCCCAACTTCAAGCCAGTCCCCGGTGCAGCACCACTTCCAGTACGAAGCGGCTGCCGACATACGCCAGAAACAGCGTGGCAAACCCGGTCAGGGTAAAACTGAGCGCGGTCTTGCCACGCCAGCCGCGCCACTTCCGCCCGGCCAGCAGGATACCGAACAGGGCCCACGACATGAGTGTGAACACCGTCTTGTGGTCCCATTTCAAGGCGGTGCCGAAGATCTCTTCGGAAAACAGCACGCCCGAGGCGACCGTCAGCGTCAGCAGGAAGAACCCGAAGGCAATCAGCCGGAACAACAGCTTTTCCATGGTCAGCAACGCCGGCAGACGTTCGATTGCGCCGGCGAACCAGCCGCCGCCCGGCGCGGGGCGCAGATCATGCAGCTTCGATTCCTGCAGCGCCATCAGCACCGCGTGAAAGGCGGCGATCGTCAGCGTGCTGTAAGCCAGGATCGCGATCGCCACATGCCAGGAAAAGATCGGCGATTT
>JAYUWF010000276.1:0-12684 GCA_043753685.1 Herminiimonas sp. | reverse complement strand
CCACGTACAGGTTCAGCCCAACCGGTGGATGACACATGCCGACCTCCATGTTGACCACCATGATGATGCCGAAGTGGACCGGATCGATGCCCAGCTTCATGGCGACCGGGAACAGGATCGGCGCCATGATCAAAACGATCGACGAAGGCTCCATGACGTTACCGGCCAACAGCAGCAGCACGTTCACCACCAACAGGAAGGTGACGATGCCGAAGCCCTTGTCCAGGATCCATCCGGCCATTGCTTGCGGAATGCCTTCGCTGGTCATCAGGAAGGAAAACAGCACGGCATTGGTAATTATGTAAAGCAGCATGGCCGACATGGCTGCAGAATCCAGCAGTACGCGTGGAACCTGCTTCCAGCCCATGTCCTTGTAGACGAACACCGCCACGATGAAGGCATACACCGCTGCCATGGCGGCGGCTTCGGTCGGCGTGAAGACACCCGTGTAGATGCCGCCCATGACGATCACGATCAACAGCAGACCCCATGCACTCTTGCGAAAGGCAATCAGGCGTTCGGTCCAGCTGGCCTTCGGCAGACGCGGATAGCCATGTTTCCTGGCCAGGAACCAGGTCGTCAGGCCCAGGAAAAATGCCAGCAACAGGCCCGGCACGACGCCGGCCATGAACAGTTTGCCCACCGACGTATTGGTCGATACCGAAAACATCACCATGACGATCGACGGCGGAATCAGGATACCCAGCGCACCCGACGTCGTGATGACACCGGCGCCGAACGACTTCGGATAGCCCTGGCGTACCATCGCCGGCAGGATGATCGAGCCGATCGCCACCACGGTGGCCGGTGAAGAGCCCGAAACCGCCGCGAACAACGCGCATGCCAGAACGCCGGCCAGCGCCAATCCCCCATGCCAGTGACCGACCATCGACGAGGCAAAGTTGATCATGCGCCGCGCCACACCGCCGTGGGTCAAGAAATTACCAGCAAGAATAAAAAACGGGATCGCCATGATCTCGAATTTTTCGATTCCCGTGAACAGTTTCAGCGCCACCGATTCGATCGGCACGTTGGTCATCGTGAACAGGAACGTCAGTACCGTCAGGCCGAGAGAAATCGAGATCGGCATGCCGGTCAGCATGAGCGCCAGCAGCAGGACGAAAATGATCGCGGCGTTCATACCTTGGCTCCCGAGATTTCTTCGTCCAGACCCTCGACGTGCGAATGATCATGCTTGGGCAGTTCGCCGGTGCGCAGGAACGACCAGGTCACTTGCAGGAACCGGAAGCACATAAGGTACGAGCCCAAGGGGACGGCCAGGTAGACCATCCACATCGGAATCTCGAGCACTTCGGAGGTACTGGTGGTGTGGCTGAGTTCATAGACGAAAGTCGCGCCCAGGGTGCCGACGATGGCCGTAAACAGCGCCCCCGAGAGCAAGCCCAGCACCACGAAGCGACTGTGCCATGGCTTGTTCATGCGATTGATGAGGACGTCGACGCCCACGTGGATACCGGTGCGCACACCGTAGGCGGCACCGAACTTGGCCATCCAGACGAACATGTAGATCGTCAGTTCCTGGGCCCAGCTGGTGTTGAGACGGATCAATACATCCTGGACGCCGGGGATCGGCCAGCCCGAGATATAGCGATGCACCACGGCCACGAAGACGACGATCGTCGCGGCCGCCATGAGGAAGGTAATCAGCCATTCCTCCAAGTGATCGAGAAGTTTCATGCCCGACTGCTTACTTGAAACCGAGAGCGGCAGATTCTTTATTCACGGCAGCAATCAACTCCTTGCCGATACGACCTTCCATTTCCTTTTGAACCGGCACCAGCGCCTTGCGCCATTCGACTTTTTCAGCATCGGTCAAAACGTGGATCGCGGTCTTGCCCGATTTGCGAATCGCTTCCAGAGCCTGGTCGTTCTCTTGCTGTGCAATGGCGTTCGAATACTTGGTCGCATCCTTCATCGCGCCTTCGAGCTGGCCGCGCACATCGGCTGGCAGACTGTCCCAGAATTTCTTGTTGACGATGACGGCGTAGCCCAGATAGCCATGGTTCGACACGGTCAGGTTCTTTTGCACTTCATGCATTTTCTGGGTATAGACGTTCGATGGCGGATTCTCGGTGCCGTCGACCACGCCGGTCTGAAGCGCCTGATAGACCTCTGAAAACGCCATCACTTGCGGATTGGCGCCGAGTGCGCGCATTTGTGCATCCAGCACTTTGGAAGCTTGCACCCGCATTTTCTGGCCCTTGAAGTCGGCCGGCAACAGCAGCGGCTTGTTGGCCGACATGACCTTGAAGCCGTTGTCCCAGAACGCCAGGCCGGTGATGCCCTTGGGTTCGAGTTTCTTCATCAGATCCTTGCCGATCGGTCCTTCGGTGACGCGGCTGAGCACATCCTTCGATGGAAAAATAAACGGCAGATCGAACACTTCGAATTCCTTGACGCCGAGCGGGCCGAATTTGGCCAGGGAGGGAGCCAGCATCTGTACCGCCCCAAGTTGCAAGGCCTCCATCTCTTCCTTGTCCTTGTACAACGTGCTGTTTGGATACAACTCGACCTTGACCCGGCCCTTGGTCGCTTTTTCGGCCAGTTCCTTGAAGCGCTCTGCGCCCTTGCCTTTGGGCGTGTCGCTCGCCACCACGTGGCTGAACTTGATGATGATCGGAGCCTGCGCCAAGGCATTCGTACCGAAGGCGAGGGTTGAAGCGAGGGTCAACAGCAATGATTTCAGCAACATGGATGTCCTGGTCAAGTAGAGTTGATTGGAAAGTGCTGGATTGTCGACAATTCTTGCATAGGCAACAATTGTGGATAACCACATGCGGGAAATCAGGCTACGGTTGCGCTGCCACGATTTTCTACAGGCAACTCGGCTACACTTCGCGGATGGGGATGCCGCGCCTGCCACGATTCGATTTTTCACGATTTGCCCTGCACCGATCGGGCTGGCGCTGGCTGCTGCCGGTCCTGCCGGCGCTGTTGGTGCTGACGGTGTTGTTGAGCCTGGTGTGGCTGCCATTGAAGGCCCAGAAGCTGGAGTCCGAAGAGCGGCAGGAGCAACTCATCGCCGATACGCTCTGGGTCGAACAGGCGTTGCGTTTTCAACTGACGCGGGACGAAGATGCCTTGCGCCAGTTCGGCGCCGATCTGGCCAGCGGGAAGCTGGTGGCCGCCGACTTTCGCAATCGTCTGGGACCGCTGCTGCGCAGCAATCACGAGTTGCGCAGGGTCGCCTGGCTCGATAGCAACGGCCAGATTCTGGCTGCGTCGGACGAGCCGTCCAGCGGGACGGCGAACCTGCCCAATGAGTCGGCGGCCACCGCCGATCGTGCCCGCCGCACCGGCGTGGCGCTCTACAGCCCGCCGACACCGGCTTCCGGCCTGCAATCTGCAACACTGATGGACTACCATTTGCCGCTGTACGACACCAGCGGGCCGCGCGGCAGTCTGGTGGCAACCTACTCGACTGCCTCGATGCTCGAGGAAATGGTGCCGTGGTGGTTTGCGCAAGACAATGAAATCACCCTCACCGGTTCCGACGACAATGTGATCGAAAGGCGTGCCGCAGGCGGCGCCGGACGTGGCGTCTATACGCATACCCACGCGCTCGATCTGCCGGGCGCCAACCTGACGCTGCGCACCAACAGCCTGAAGGTGGCGCCAAAACTGTTTCCAAACCTACTGGTCGGGGCTGTCATAGCGCTGGCGCTGGCATTGCTGGCCAGCCTGGTGGCACTGTGGCGCGACATCAACCGCCGGCTGGCGGTCGAAAGCGCATTGCGCCAGCAAGTCTCGTTTCGCACCGCGATGGAAAACTCGCTCGTCACGGGCCTGCGAGCGCGCGACCTCGACGGCCGGGTCACGTATGTCAATCCGGCGTTCTGCCAGATGGTCGGCACGCAAGCCGACGACCTGCTCGGCCGCCGGCCACCGATGCCGTACTGGGCGCCCGAAGCGATGGCGGAATATCAACAGCGCTTCAGCCAGGTGTTGGCAGGCACCATCACGCCGCAAGGCTTCGAGACGATTTTCCAGCGCGCCAGCGGCAAGCGCTTTCCGGTCCTGATCTTCGAGTCGCCGCTGGTGGACGCGAGCGGCCGTCAGACGGGATGGATGGGGTCGATCCTCGATATTTCCGATCGCAAGCGGATCGAGGAACTGAACCGCTTGCAGCAGGAAAAACTGCAAGCCAGCGCGCGTCTTGCCAGCATGGGTGAAATTGCCTCCACCGTGGCGCACGAACTGAACCAGCCGCTGGCGGCGATTTCCAGCTACACCACCGGCGCCTTGAACATCCTGCAGACGAGTCTGGCAAATGGAACCGGGGTCGACGCCGGCGCCTTGCAACTGGCATTGGAAAAAGCCAGCGCCCAGGCTCAGCGTGCCGGGCAGATCATTCGCAGCGTGCATGCCTTCGTCAAGCAGCGTGAACCGGCGCGCGAAGCGGTCTCGGTAGAGGCCCTGATCGATGGCGTCGTGTCGCTGATCGAACTGCAGGCGCACAAGTTCTTCGTCGCACTGCAGTTCAGCGTCGCGCCGAATCTGCCGCCAGTGCTGGCCGACCGGGTGTTGATCGAACAGGTGCTGCTGAACCTGACCCGCAACGCCATCGAAGCGATGCAGGATGTGGCGCCGCTGCGGCGCGTCCTGCGCGTGGCCGCCGTGCGCGAACTGGCCAGTTCTGCCGATGGTGCCGGTGCGGCGGTGCAGATCGCCGTGATCGACCAGGGACACGGCATTTCGCCGGAGATCGGCGAGCGGCTGTTTTCTCCTTTCTTTTCGACCAAGGCGGAAGGCATGGGGATGGGGCTCAACATCTGCCGCACTGCAATCGAGTTTCATGGGGGGCGTCTGGCATATCGCAACAATCCCGACGGCGGTACGATTTTCGAATTTACCTTGCCGACCACCGTAGCGGCCAACCAGCCGTCGGCGCAGGCGCCTGCCGCCGTCCGGCCCGACTGACGGCGGCAACCCGGAACACCAGGAGAACGAATGCTGCACATTGTTGACGACGAAGACGCGATTCGCGACTCCCTGACCTGGCTTGCGCGTTCACGCAACATCGCCTCGACGGCGTACCCGGGCGGCGCCGAATTCCTGCAGCGGGTGAGCAGCGCATCGCTGTTTTCCAGCGAGGGCGATTGCGTGTTGCTGGATGTGCGGATGCCCGACCTGAGCGGCGCGGCCCTGTTCGATGAGCTCGCCAGCCGCGGCCTGACGGCGCGCCTGCCGGTGATTTTCCTGACCGGGCACGGCGACGTGCCGATGGCGGTCGACACCCTGAAACGCGGCGCCTTCGATTTTTTCGAAAAACCGTTCAACGACAACAAACTGATGGACCGCGTGCTGGAAGCGCTGGCAGCCTCGCGCGAGGCGACGGCGGCAGCGGCGATCCATCAGCGCCGTGCGGGCCTGTCGGCACGCGAACGGGAAGTACTCGACCTGATCCTCGAAGGCAATATGAACAAGGTGATTGCCGACAAGCTGGGCATCAGCATGCGCACGGTCGAAGTCCACCGGGCGCATATCTTCGACAAGATGAACGTGAAGACGGCGGTGGAACTGGCGCGCTTGCTGAAGTGATCTTGATCGACGCCGGCACGGGCGTTCCGATGGAAACACCCACCGACTCATGCGCACCGGCCTGGCTGGCTGACTCCAGCATGACTCCCTGCCAAGTAGATTTGGCAAGTCGGGCCGAGTGACGCCGCTGCTCTGGCAGCCGAATCTTGCGACGCCCAGCCCCCTCAGGCCATCCACTTCTGTGGCAAATAAGGAACAACCGTTGCATCGAGTTATTCCCTTAGGGCAATTTTTGGTTTAACCTTAATTTGCAATCTGTAAAAGGCAAACTTCGCGAAAGTGAAGGACGCAAAGTCATCGGTCTACCGGGCGACAGCCCCAGGACGGCAGGACTGCCAGGCAGCGCATACCGTTCCATGCACCGCATGAAGCAGTGTAGAAATCCAGGCGATGTCACCCGATCCGGGCGACAGCGCCATGCGATTCAGCGTGTCGCAGCAGTTCTGTTTCATATCAATTTTTTGAAACAGGACCCGCATCATGAAAAACCCTACCCGCGACAATTCGCCACTGGTCCTGCGGATCATCAGCGACGACAACATGCCTTTCAAGCTCAGCGCCGCCGTTACCGCTGCAGCGCTGATCATCGGCTCGGCTTTCCACAATGTGCATGCAGCCTCACCGAATGCCGCCAACGCGCAGTCGAACGACTTTGCCGCCGGACGCATCATCGTCGAACCGAAGGCTGGCCTGTCGGCCGACGATTTCGCGAAAATTCTTGCCGTGCATGGCGGCAAGGCTCGCAAGCTGGGCCAAAGCAACCTGCACATCGTCGACCTGTCGAGCAAGGGCTCGGAGCGCGGGATCATCGAAAAGCTGTCGCACAATCCGCACCTGAAACTGGCGACCCTGGACTATCTCCACAAGTCGACCTTCACGTCGAACGATCCGTATCTGGGCAGCGAATGGCACCTGGCGCAAGTCGGCGCAACGACGGCGTGGGATACCACCCAGGGCGCCGGCGTGACGATTGCGATCGTCGACTCCGGTGTCGATGCCAGCCATCCCGACCTGGCGGCCAACATGGTCGCCGGATATAACTTCTACGATAACAACACCAATTCCGCGGATGTCTGCGGCCACGGCACGGCAGTTGCCGGTACGGCTGCTGCCAGCATCAATAACGGACAAGGCGTCGCCGGTGTCGCGGGCCAGTCGAGAATCATGCCGCTGCGCGTGGCATTTTCCGACCCGACCAGCGGTTGCGTGGCCTACACCAGCACGATCGCCAGCGCCATCACCTATGCAGCCGACAATGGCGCCCGGGTCGCCAACGCCAGCTTCGGCGGACTGGCCAATCAGGCCGCGATCCAGAGCGCCGGACAATACCTGAAGGGCAAGGGCGGACTGTTGTTTGTCGCCGCCGGCAACAGCGGCATCGATGAAAACATGCCGGCCACTTCCACGATGATTCCGGTGTCGGCCACCGACGGCGGCGATGCCAAGACCAGCTGGTCGAGCTACGGCAGCTATGTCGCCCTGTCCGCACCAGGCGCCGGTATCTGGAGCACCTCCACCGGCGGCCGCTACGAAGCCTGGAGCGGCACCTCGTTCGCCAGCCCGCTGACGGCTGGCGTGGCGGCGCTGATGATGGCGTCCAATCCGGCCCTGGACGGCGCGCAGATCGAAAAACTGATGTTTTCCACCGCCGTCGACCTTGGCGCGGCAGGACGCGACATTTATTACGGTTTCGGCAGGGTCAATGCTGCCGCAGGCGTACAGGCTGCGGTCAACACCGTGGTGACGGTCGACACGCAGGCGCCGACGGCATCGATTTCTGCACCCACGGCCAACGCCAGCGTTTCCGGACTGGTGCAGGTCAATGTCAATGCCGCCGATAACGTCGGCGTGACGCAGGTCGAGTTGATCGTCAACGGTTCGACCGTTGCAGTCGACACCGCGGCGCCGTTTGCCTTCAGCTGGAATTCGGCCGGCGTAGCCAACGGCATGACGAACCTGGTCGCGAAAGCATACGATGCCGCCGGCAATGTCGCTTCCTCGACATCGGTAGCGGTCAATGTTGCCAATGCGATCGCGCCATTGGTGGCCGACACGACGCCGCCGGTGGTGGTGATTTCCAATCCGGTCTCCGGCAAGGTCAGCGGCACCGTCTCGGTGGTCGTCAACAGTTCCGACAACGCCGGCGCAGCAGGCATTTCGCAGTCCCTGTTTATCGATGGCGTCCTGAAGGCCAAGGGTACCGGTTCGAGCCTGGCGTATTCCTGGAATACCCGCAGGGTCAGCACCGGCACGCATACCATCCAGGCCGTCGCCAAGGATGCCGCTGGCAACACGAGCAGCACCTCGGTGCAGGTCACACGCTAGACCGTAAGACAGTCACCGATACGCGCTGTTTCGAGACCGGGCCGATGGCCCGGTTTTTCGTTCGTGCAGCCGTGAATTGGCTTTCGGTTTGCTGGCGAGGTCAAATGGAAATGTCGTGCCAGATGTGGCTTTGTACCCGAGCCGTGTTTTCAACCATCACAGCCTTCAGAGATACAGTCGTTCTGCGGTCTGCACCGGCGGGCACGAATCAAACTCCGGCCGAAGTGATAGTTTGCTATCGTAGTACCTTCGCGCCGTCCGGCGCCAACGCCTGGTTCATCCGGCCCGACTCCGCATGCAATGTCCCTGATCGGCATCCTCGTTCCCGACTTCACCCTAATCGCACTCGGCTGGCTGCTGTTTCGCTTCACCGACTGGGGCGTGGCCTTCTGGAGCGGGATGGAAAAGCTGGTGTACTACGTGCTCTTCCCGGCCCTGCTGTTCTATGCCACGGCCCGCACGCCCTTCGATTTCAGCCATACCGGCACTCTCCTGGAGACGGCGCTGCTGGCCAGCGTCTGCGGCATCGCGCTGGGCTGGCTGGGCAAGCCGCTGTTTTCAGCCGGCCCCATGGTCTTCGAGTCCGCGGTGCAGACCGCATTTCGCTTCAATTCGTATATCGCGCTGGCGATCGCGTCGCGGCTGGCCGGCGAGACCGGCACCGCGCTGATGGCGTTGATCATCGGTTTTGCCGTACCACTTTGCAATATGGCGGCGGTGCATGCGCTCGCGCACAAGCAAGGCGGCCTGGCGTTAGCGCTGGCAAAGAATCCCCTGCTGGTGGCGACCATTGCCGGCGTACTGTTCAATCTTTCGGGACTGCATTTGCCGGAGGTGGTCAGCGCTACCTTGAACCGCATGGGCAATGCCTCGATCGCGCTGGGTCTGATCACGGTCGGAGCCGGCTTGCGGCTGTCGGGCATGCGCCGTTCGCGCGGCCTGGCCACTTATTTCATCGTCGTCAAGCTGTTGCTGCTGCCGGTGATCGCCTACGGGATCGGCCGCTGGCTCGAACTGCCGCGCCAGCATCTGCAGATCGCCGTCATGTTCTGCGCACTGCCGACTGCCTCGAGCGCTTATGTGCTGGCAGCCAGGATGGGTGGCGACGGTCCTTTCGTGGCATTCGTGATTTCGGTCGGCACGTTGCTGTCGGCTGTGACGCTGCCGCTCTGGCTGTTGCTGGTTACCTGAGAGCGCGGATATCGGCCTGCATCGACTGCGCCAGCGCCCAGGCCACGTGTTCGCGCACCATCTTCGAGGAATCGTCGGCGCGCATTCGTAGCGCCCGCACCAGCGCCGGCGCTGCGTCGTCAGTGGCGACCCGCAAGGCATTGCCGAGTCCGACCGCCAGGTTGCGCAACCAGCACTCATGCCCGATCCGGCGAATCGGCGAGCCCTGCAAGCGGTCCTCGAACTCGGAGGCGCTCCAGCCGAAGAGTTCGATCAGCGTCGCGCCGTCGAGGCCGTTGCGCACATCGAAATCGGGCAGCGTCGAGGCGCGCGCGAACTTGTTCCAGGGGCAGGCCAGCTGGCAATCATCGCAACCGTAGACGCGGTTGCCGATCAGGGGTCGAAACTCCACCGGAATGCTGCCCTTGAACTCGATGGTCAAGTACGAGATGCAGCGTTGTGCATCGAGCCGGTAGGGACCGACGATCGCCTGGGTCGGACAGATGTCGATGCAGGCGCTGCAGGTGCCGCAATGGTCCTCCACCGCCGCGTCGACCGGCAGCGGCAGGTCGGTATAGATCTCGCCCAGGAAAAACATCGAGCCTGCCGCGCGAGTGAGCAGCAGCGTGTGCTTGCCGCGCCAGCCGAGTCCGGCCTTCTGCGCCAGCGCGACTTCCATCACCGGCGCGGAATCGGTGAAGACGCGGTAACCGAACGCGCCGATTTCCTGCTCGATCCGACTCGCCAGTTGCTGCAGGCGCTGGCGCAGGATCTTGTGATAATCCCGGCCGCGTGCGTATACCGACACCACCGCAGCCGCCGGATCCTGCAGGCGCTGCATCTCGATGGCGCGCCAGTCGCCCGGCGTCGCGGCAGCGCCGGCGGACAGTGCGACTGCAGCGCCGGTGGACGGTGCGACTGCAGCGGCGGCAGGCAGTACGACTGCAGCGGTGGCGCCGGCCGCCGTATCGGAGTCTGCCGACGGCGCAGCCTGGGGCAGGTAATCCATGCGCACCGCAATGATGCGGCAGGTGCCCGGGACCAGTTCGGCCGGGCGCGCGCGTTTCAGGCCGTGCGCTGCCATATAATCCATCGTGCCGTGGTAGCCGGCTTCGAGCCATTCCTGCAGCCCGCGCTCTGCGTCGGCCAGGTCGATGCCGGCAATGCGTACCTCTGCGAACCCGAGCGCACGGCCCCACTCCTTGATGGAGCAAGCCAGCGCATCGAGCGCCGTCGGTGTGGTCGGGAAGGCGATTTTCATAGGACCTGATTCTATTCGATGCGACATTTTAAAGCCCTTCTGCATGACGAAGCCGGCACCCTCGCGCTGGGTGCGGCACTGTCGCGCACCCTGGTGCCGGGCCTGACGATCTACCTGTACGGCGATCTCGGCGCCGGCAAGACCGCGCTCACACGCGCCATGCTGCATGCGGCAGGCCACGCCGGTCATGTGAAAAGCCCGACCTACACGCTGGTCGAACCGTACACCGTGCACCTTGACGGGCAAGCGGTGAGCGTGCGTCATTTCGACCTGTATCGCCTGGCCAGTGCGGAAGAATTTCTGGAGGCCGGCTTTCGAGACGAATTCGGCGCACAGCACGTCTGTATCGTCGAATGGCCCGAAAAAGCAGCGGCAGTGTTGCAAACACCCGATATCGCAGTGCATCTGACAGTTGCCGGCGAGGGCCGTGAGGTAGAATTGGCCGGGCTGTCACCACTGGGTATTGAATGTCTAGAACGCCTGCGCTTTTCACCGAACATGTAGCAGTCCCTGCATTCGAGGGTCGGGTGCGGCGTACCCTCCTCAAAGCCGGCGGCACCTTGCTGATTTCGGTGCTGTCGCCCCTGTCGGCGCGGGCTGCGCAGATCATGGCGGTGCGAGTCTGGCCGGCCGAGGATTACACTCGCGTCACGCTGGAAAACGACGCCAATCTGAAGGTCAATCATTTTCTGGTCAAGGATCCGGAGCGCCTGGTGGTCGACGTCGAAGGCATCGACCTGAACCCGACCTTGAAAAGCCTGGTCGCCAAGATCCAGTCGAACGATCCTTACATCAAGCAGGTACGGGTTGGCCAGAATCGGCCGAACGTGGTGCGCCTGGTGTTCGACCTCAAGGAAGAAGTCAAGCCACAGGTCTTCATGCTGGCGCCGGTCGGCGAATACCAGCACCGTCTGATCTTCGATCTGTATCCGGTCAGTCCACCCGATCCGATCGCCGCGATGATCGAGCGCGGAGACTGGTCTGTCGAGCCGCCGCCTGGCGCACGGACCGAAAGATCGCCGCTTGCGCAGAGCAAGCCCGAACCGGTCAGGCCCGAATCCAAGCCAATGCCAGGCGAGCCACCGGTTGCCCGCTCCAATCCACGCGTGGAACCGGCGCCGGCGCCAGGATCGGCCCTGAACCGCATGATCACCATCGCACTCGATCCCGGCCACGGCGGCGAAGATCCGGGTGCGATCGGGCGCGGCGGCAGCCGGGAAAAGGACGTGGTGCTGGCGATCGCGCGGCGGCTCAAAGCCAAGATCGAGGAACAGCCCAACATGCGCGTCATGCTCACGCGCGACGCCGATTATTTCGTGCCGCTTCCGGTGCGAGTGCAAAAAGCCCGCAAGGTACAGGCCGATCTGTTCATCTCGATCCATTCCGATGCCTTCGTCGAACCGACGGCGCGCGGTTCATCGGTGTTCGTGCTGTCTGAAAAAGGCGCCACATCGACCGCGGCCCGGTGGCTGGCCAACAAGGAAAACGCGGCCGACCTGATCGGCGGCGTCAACATCAAGGCGCAGGATCGTCAGCTCGCGAGCGTGCTGCTGGACCTGTCGACCACGGCCCAGATCAGCGACAGCCTGAAACTCGGCCGGGCAGTGCTGGGCGAGATCGGCGGCATCAACAAGCTGCACAAGGGCGCGGTCGAACAGGCCGGCTTCGCGGTCCTGAAGGCGCCCGATATTCCCAGCATCCTCATCGAAACCGCCTTCATTTCGAACCCCGAAGAAGAAGCCAAATTAACCGACGATGCCTATCAAGATCAAATGGCGAATGCCGTTATGAAAGGGATTCGCCATTATTTCTCGAAGAATCCGCCGCTCGCGAAGAACCGCCTGACGTGAACGCCGGTGCCGGCCCCCGCCCTTCCGGCCCACTGCAATTGACCCCCTGCCACGAGGACCGATCCATGCGAATCCGACCTGTCTTGACGACACCTGCCGCGACCCTGGCGCTGATCCTCGTGCTTGGCGCTTTGCCAACTGGCGTCGCCCACGCGGCAGACGACGACGCGGTGACGCCGTATCGGCCTTCGGTATCGAGTCCGGCGCAGCTGCCGGTGCCGGGACAGCTGGAACTCGAACTGGGCGGCCTGCACAGCAAGAGCGGCGCGGTCCGGCGCGACAGTCTGCCGTATCAGTTCAAGCTTGCCTTCAGTCCGGAATGGGGCGTGCTGGTCGGTGGCGAGGCGCTGGTGTCGTTGCGCGACCCTGGCATCGGCGACGCCCGGGTGCGTGGCCTGGGTGACACCAATGTGGTGTTCAAGCGCGCCTTCGCGGTCGACGACGCGACCGCCTTCGGGCTCGAGTTGGGCGTGAAGATACCGACGGCGCGCGACGTCATCGGCAGCGGCCGCTCGG
>JAYUWF010000275.1:0-12693 GCA_043753685.1 Herminiimonas sp. | reverse complement strand
TCGTGCCCATCACGAAAACCGAATTGCTGGCCATTACAGAGGACTGGGCGGAATCGGCCTTCTCGCTGCAAGAGAAGGACCTGGCCTACATGGAGCGATTGGTGCAATTGCAGAACAGGTCCAGCATCAAGACGCAGCGCCAGGCTGCGGGCCGGCCTGAAGCGGTCGAGCCGGCTACCCTTCTAGCCAGAATCGGCATTCCGGAAAAACCTCCGCTACCGCCAGGGTGTGCAGAGAGCGAAGGCACGACCAATGTCACGCTGATCAATGGATGGGGCATATCGCCCGCTGACGCGCAGGGCAGTTAGCAGGCTGTTGAAAAACTCGGCCAATCAGGCGATGCGCCGCAGTACCGGTGGCGTGACGCGCGGCAGCCATGCTTCGATGACGTCTTTTTTCATCGGACGCGCAAAGTAAAAGCCCTGCGCGAAATCCACGCCGATGTCTTTCAAGAATTCGGCCTGCTCCACCGTTTCCACGCACTCGGCCACGATCGTCAGATTCAATTCATGGCCCACCGCGACCATGGAGCGCACCAGGGCACGCGCCTTGACGTCGGTGTGAATCGAATTGATGAAGCCTCCATCCAGTTTCAAGACATCCAGTGGCAACCGCGCCAGCTGTGACAGCGACGAGTAGCCGGTGCCGAAGTCATCGAGATGCACTTGGGCGCCGAGTTCACGGAACATCCGGATCAGCCGGTGCGCCAGCTTTTCGTCTTCGACCAGACAGCTTTCCGTGAGCTCGATGTCGACCATCGACGGTGTGAGCCCATTGAGCAGGATGGCAGCCGTATAGTCTTCGATAATGGTGGGAACCCGCAGCTGTCGGGCGGAGACGTTGATGGCAATGCGTATCGCCAGGCCTCGTTTTTTCCATTCGCCAGCCTGCTTTGCAGCCGTCGCCATCACCCATCGGCCCAGCGGCACGATCAGACCCGACTCCTCCGCATACGGAATGAAGGTTGCCGGGGCAATCAAGCCGCGCTCCGGATGGTTCCATCGGATCAGCGCTTCGACACCGTCGACCTTGCCTGTCGAAAGCGAGATTTTTGGCTGATAGTAAAGCTCGAACTGATTTTCTTCGATGGCTCGGCGCAGGTTCGTATCGAGCCACATGTACTCGCTGACCTGATTGTTCATGGAGGCCGAGAACACCCTGAATGTTCGCTTCCCATCTTCTTTCGCAACATACATCGCCGTGTCGGCGCTACGAACCAGCTCTTCCCAGGTATCTCCATGTTCCGGGAACAGGGAAATGCCCAAAGAGCAACCGGAGTACACTTCCGCGCGTTCCAGTTTGAACGGCACTTTCATCCGCTCCAGCATGCGTTGCGCAACCGCTTCGACCTGGTGCCGAGTCGGCTTTGAAATGAGCGCCAGGAATTCATCGCCACCCAATCGGGCCAGGACGTCGCCCGGCTCCAAGCAGGCAGACAACGCAATCGCGACCTGGCAGATCAGCGAGTCGCCCGTCACGTGACCGTAATGGTCATTGACCTTCTTGAAGTTGTCCAGGTCCAGAAAGATCAAGCCGAAGGACGGCGCATCGGCTCGACGACTTGCTTCCGTGATAAGGACCTGAATCGCGTGCCGGTTCGGAAGACCGGTCAGCGCATCTGTGTTGGCCAGCTCGACCAGGCGTGCTTCAGCGGCGAGCTCGTCCGTCACGTCCGTGCCGGAGCACACCAGATATTTTTCCAAAACACCACTGCCGGACTCGATGATCGTGTTACGCCACCGAATCGTTCTTTGCCCTTGCTTGGTATTGATGGAGCGAAGCGTCTCGAAGGTGCGGCCCTGCTCGAAAAAGCTTTCGATACCGATCCGCGAATGCTCCTGGTCTGGACTCACGACGAACAGCTCCAAGGCATTGCGACCGACGACGTCGGCTTCCTTGACGCCTGTTTTCTCTTCACAAAGGTGGTTGAAGCGCTTGATGCGGCCCTTGCTGTCGATGATGACCACCAGAGAATTCACTTCCGACACGACTTGTTCGGAAAAGCTCAGGCCCTTTTCAAGGTCGGCTGCGACGGCAAAGGTATCTCCGTAGTGGGCTGCGCTGCCGCCCCATGCCCACGTATCCACCTTGCGGCCGACCAGGTGGATGCACATCGGGGTTCCGAAGATCACCAGCTCCAGGCTCAGGGAGGCAGTCACGCCCGTCAGTGCCCGAATCTGTCCGGCCTGCCCTGGGCTCAACTCGACGGAAACGGCAGCAGCGTCGACGCTGCCCGACATCTGCAATGCATCGCTGTCGCGCGTGAGCCGCCAGAATGGCCGCGAGGTCCCGAAATGCGTGAACAGCCGGGGATTATCGATATTTTCATTTAGTTCGAACATTGCCCTCTTCCGTGGACGACCAAAGTCACTTGCCTGATAGGAGAGCGTCAAAATCGGTTGACTGTTCGCGGCATGCGTTCAGTGAAGCCTCAGGTGTGCCCCTCAAATTACCTAACGGCAATTTAAGTTGTGAACTTTAGTAACTTTGAGGAACTAATTTGAAAATTGTGGATAAGTCATGCTAGGAAGGCTGGCAACGGCCTGCGCAGTGCGAAAAGCAAAACCCAATGGACAAACTGCCCAAGCCGTTGATCAGCGTTCCCGCCTTGAGCGCGGTGCATGGAACGATCAGATAAAAAAATGCCGTTCACGTTTGAGTGGACGGCATTTCAGTATCGGCCCGCGTCGTGTCTTTCTGGAATCCCGAATCAGAGAAGTGCGCCGCGATTGGCCAGATTGATCGGGGCAGTCGTGGGGGTCCCGTTGAAATCGAGCCACTGATGCTTGTCGAAATCATACAGCTTGCACACGCGCATGGTGCGCAATGCACCGCGCAACGTCATCGGTTCGACCAGCGCGCGCTCTCCCAGCAGTTTGTCGAAGTGCAGTTGGGCGTCGAGCAGGTTGTAAGGCGGTATGCCCGGATGCGCATGGTGCGCCGAGTGGGCAAACACGTTGTGGATGAACTTGTGCAGCGGCCGCGGCAGTGTCATGTGCATGGCGCAGAGTTCGGGCGCAAAGTCGCCTTTACGGGAAATGCTGCCTTTGAACCAGGGCAGACGTTCGTGTGTGTGCATGAGGTAGAGCGACGCACCGGTGACCAGGGCAAAGATGGCCAGCGGGAGCGCGAACCCGAGCCAGATGGCTTGGGCTTGCGTAATGGGTGCAAACGTCGGCGCCCACAGCAGAAAACCGATGAACGCGGCCTGGTAGACCAGAACCGAGGCCAGATGGGCGTAGGCAGCAGCCACGTGTTGTCTTGGTGTCTGCGATGTCGGCGCCAGGCGAGTCGTGACCCACCAGCGGCAGATGAAATTCACGCCGAACCCGATCAGATTCGGCGAGCGAACGAACCGCTCGAACCATCTGGCTGCCGGCGACAGAGCGTCGTACTCTGCTTTCGAACAAGGTCGATAGAAGTCGTACTGCTCGCCATTCGTCTTCGGGTGATGCAGCAGATGGTGGTCGAGCACCCACAGCTTGTGATTCTGCCAGGAGAGGATTGCCAAGGCTTGGGCAAGCCACCAGTTCAACTGCTTGTCTTCCACCAGGCTGCCGTGGCCCGCATCGTGCCCCAGGGTGTAAAACGCGGTCAGTTTGAAGCCGGCGACGATACTGGCCAGGATCTTGACAGTCAGGCTGGGTACGAACAGAACCAGCGCTATCAGAGCCCCGTACACCACCAGTTCATGCAGGCAAAGGAGCAGCCCTTTTCTGGTGCTTTTCTGTGCAAAGGGCGCAAGTTCCTTGAGGAGAGTTTGTTTGCTGAACGCTGGCCGGGCCGTGGGCGCAACCGGATCAGAAGCAACGTCGGAGGCGAGGTCCCGCCGCATCTGCGGCTCGGGGACGAAGGCTCCAGGTATGTCCAGAGAGAGTTGTCCATTGATCATTGCAGTACCTCAATGTTGCGCCGTCGTCCAGCCGCCGGCATTGTTCGCGTTATGTTTCCAACAGCAAACAATAACGGGTATGCAAGAAAATGTAAACAGAGCAACAAAAGGGGTACTTCAGACGTTTGCTGCAAGCACCTTGCGAATCGTCTCGGCCAGTTCGGCCGCCACGAATTTCGCGACATAGGCATCCGCGCCCACGCTGCGCACGTGGTCTTCGTTGGTCGAGCCGGTCAGGGAGGAGTGGATCACCACCGGAATCGACTTGAAGCGCGGATCGTTCTTTATATTGCGGGTCAGCGTAAAACCATCCATTTCCGGCATTTCCAGGTCCGTCAGGACCAATGCGATCTTGTCCTTGGCGGTCTTGCCCTCGGCGATTGCGCTGTCGGCGATCTTTTGCAGCGTTTCCCAGGCTTCCTTGCCGGTCTTGGTCATCGTGAACGGCAGATGCATCGCGTGCAGACCTTCCTCGATCAGGCGTCGTGCGAGCTGGGAGTCGTCGGCGGCCAGGATCTGGGTACCGGCCGGCAGCATGACTGCCGCGCCGATCTTGGTCGGGTCGACATCCAGCTCGTTGCTCGGCAGGACATCCCGCAGGATCTGTTCCACATCCAGCACCTGCGCCAGGCGGCTGCTGTCGCGATTGCCGTCCAGCCGGGCGATGCTGGTGACCATGCCGGCGCCGCCCGCACTGCCTTCGGCCGACAGTACCTGACTCCATTCGAGACGCACGATTTCTTCCACATCCTCGACCGCGAAGGCCTGGGTCGAGCGGGCATATTCGGTGATCATCAGGATCCGGTGGCCATTTGCCGGCTTGCAGCCAATGGCGGCAGCCAGATCGATGACCGGCACGATCTGGCCACGCACGTTGGTCACGCCCATCATGGGCGGGCGGATACCGGCGACTTCGGTAATCTTCGGCATTTCCAGCAGTTCGCGCACCTTGAAGACATTGATGCCATACAGTTCGCGGTTCTCCGAATGGGCGCTGGTGCCCAGCCTGAACAGCAACAGTTCAAACATGTTGCTGCTGGTGAGATTGGACCGCTCGTCGACTTCCTGCTGGACTGTTTTCATGGGATCCGTGTCGTGGATTGAAGGTGGACGCTGCTTCCGGGAGGCACCCGCAGCCACGGCCTGGCGGCAGGCGCGGTGCAGGGAATTATCGAAAGATGCTTTCAAGCATCCTAAGACAGAGCCTGAAACAGGTACAGCCAATTTTTCTCTGCCAGGCATTGCGAGCGCCGCACTGTTGTTATTGCGGTCGAAGCGGGGCCCGACAGCGCCGGTTTCGGCATCCGGATGGTCGCGTCAAGGCAGTTCCAGCGCCTGGCGCCCGGACCGGCATGGTGCTGGTCCGGCTTGAATCGTGAGCTGGGCCTCAGTCGTGCGCAGGGCGTGCCCGGACCTGATTCAACCCTTCATGAAGCCCAGGCTTTTCTGGCTGAAGTTGGCCAGGCTCGGGAAAACATCGGTCAGCTGGGTGTCCGTCAGCCCGAACCAGCGCGCCAGCGTGGCGCCGTACTGGTCGACCGAAAATTGCGGCAGCAACCGGCCGGAACCCACATCTTCGGCATGACCGACGCTGGTCACCGGAAAAGCGCCGTAGATGTCGCCGCCGCGCACCGCGCCACCGACGACGAAATGATGTGATCCCCACCCGTGGTCGGTGCCGTCGCCATTGCTGGTGAAGGTACGGCCGAAATCGGACGCCGTGAACAATGTCACCTGGCTGCGCAGGTCGGTACCCTGCAACGATGCAAGGGTATCGTCGAAATAGGCGATCGCATGCGCCACCCGCGCCAGCAGGTCGCCTTGATTGACGCGCTGGCCATCATGCGAATCGAAGCTGCCCAAACCTACGAAGAACACTTGTCGGTGCTGAGACAGCGGTCCGCGCCCGCCAATGATGCGCGCGACCGTCTGCAATTGCACTGCCAGCGCATTGGTGGCGAGGTTGCCGTTGTTCGGATTGACGTACTGGGTCGGATCGGGCACGCCGCCGGCGCCGGTTGGCAGCATCGCGCTGCTGAGGATGGTCTGGGCGCCAATTGCGCGCCCGACCACGGCGGCGTGCTCTTTCTCAAACAGGTTGGCGCCGTCGGCGGTCACGATCGATTGCAGCGGGTTCGCGCCGGCCGAGGAACCGAACAGCGAGCCCGTGAGGCTGTTGATCGGCACCGCGCCGGCCGATGTGATCTGATACTGGTTGATGCTGCGGCCGGACAGGAAGACCGCATTGCCTTGTGCGGAAATCGCGGTAAACAAGGGCGTGCCATTGCTCGCCGCCAGCAGGTCGCCCATGCGGCCGCCCCAGCCGGCGGCGGCGCCTTCCGGCACCAGCGCCTGCCAGGTCGATTGCTGGTCGTTGTGCGAAAACAGTTTCGGCGGCAGTGCCACGCTGTTCGCCTTGTACTGCGCAAGGGTGGTCGGCAACAGCAGCGGTCCGACGTTGGCCACCACCGCAGCCCGTCCGGCATCGAACAATGTCTTCATTGGCGCTAGCGACGGATGCAGCGCAAAGCTGCGCCCGGCCTGCACGGTCGAAGGCACGATCGGCAGCACGCCACCGGCGCTGCCAGCGGCCGGCAGCGCGATCGAGGCGACATCCACCGTCGTGCGGATGCGTTGATAGTCGGCCCACGAGGAGGGATCGGTGGCCAGCACGGTGTTTCCCTGGTCGTTACCGCCGTACAGGAACAGGCAGACGATCGCCTTGTAATCGGTGGGAACGGTCTGCGCGGCGGCGGCGCCAATCGTCGCCAGGTTCAGGGCAAACGGCGCGGCCGAACCGCCGGCCAGCGACAGCAGGGAAGCGGTACGCAGGAAATGGCGGCGGGAGGCATTGGGTTGGTTGGACATGATTGGCTCCGGTTATTTCTGCGCGATGTATTCAGGCGAGGCCAGCGTCAGGAACACGGCCAGGTAGACGCGGTTCTTGCGGGCAGTGGCAATCGTCGCGGCATTGGTCGGCGTTGCCACCGGAATCGCGACCGAATTCATTGCACCGAGAATCTTGTTTTTCAGCGCGGTCGACATCTGGCCCGCCGTCAGCAGCAGGTTGACCCGCTCCAGCAGCACGTCCGGCGTGTCGGCCAGTGCGATTTCGGCGCTGTAGTCGGGCTTGACGTCGCGCCCGCTGCCGGTGCCGTTCGGCACAACGTCGCGCATCAGGTTGAGGTAACCGGTGGTGGAGGTTTCTGCCGTGATCTGCATTTCCGGCGCGACCAGTCCGGCCGCTGCGATGGTGGTATTCGGCGGCACGTAACCGGGCCGGTAGAAATTGAAGACCGAAGGCGAGCGCATCGGTGTCTGTCCCAGACCGCTCAAGGGATCGTCGGTATTGCGGATCAGGAATTGGGTCGAGGCCGAGGTGGCATTGAAACTGCGCATCCAGTGCGCCAGCCGTACCACCGGCTCGCGCAATTTGCCGGCGCGCGGCGCGGCAGCGACGTTGTCGTTGCGCGCTTCGGGGTCCAGCAGGATCGCCCGGATCACGGCCTTCATGTCGCCGCGCACACCGGCGCCGTTGTCGGCGAACGCGGCCGAAACACGGCCGATGTACTGCGGGCTAGGATTGCTGGTGACCAGGCGCTGGATCAACTGGCGGCCGATGAAGGGGCCGACGTTCGGATGATTGAACAGCGTGTCGAGGGCGATCTTCAGGCTGGCCTGCGGATCAGGTGTGCTCTGGGCCGGCACCGAGACGCCGAGAAAATCCTTCTGCGTCGTGGAGTGGAATTGCGGATAGCTCTGCATCGGCGTCCAGTCGCGATTCGGGTCCGGTGTGCCGCCGTTGAAGCGGGTGGTGGTCTTGTCGGGGCCGGCCCAGCTCCAGCCGGTGAAGACCTTGGCCATGCCGGTGATGTCGGCCGTGGTGTAGGTCTCGATCGGCTTGCCGGCGGCCAGCACCAGGCTACCGTCGGGGTTCAGTTTGTTCAGTCCGATGCTCATCAACTGCATCACTTCCCGTGCATAGTTTTCATCCGGGGTGCGGTTGGTGCTTTCTTTCGCATTGTGCAGCGAGGTCAGGTACAGACCCATCATCGGATGCAGCGAGACTTGTTCCAGCAGGGTGCGGTAGTTGCCGAAAGCGTTCGCTGCCAGCATGTCGTAATAACTGGCTACGCCACGCGGATACTGCGCCACGCCACTGTCTTGCAGAGACACCACGAAGATTTCCGACAGTGCGAAGGTGACGCGCTGGCGCAGCTGGTCGTCGCCTTGCACCGCCTGCTGCCAGAAGGCTTCGAAAAACTGATTCTGCGATACCGTCGTGCCAGTCGGAAGCGCTGCCTGTGCCGCATCGAGGTAGGTGCGTCGCAGCGTCGCCGGCTTGGCAAATTCGGTGTTGATCCAGCTGGAGAAATCGCTGGCGGTCAATTGCGTGATCTGCGCCATGGTCGGACCGAACGTGGCCTGGCCGATGAAACGCGATGCCGATAACTGGGTCGGATGAGGCGCCGCTTCCGGTGGCGCGGTCACCGGTGGAGGCACGCCGACCGGCGGCGTCGTACCGCTTGGACCGGGGGTGGAACTCGCGCCACCGCCACCGCAACCTGCGGCACCGACGACGATCGCGAAGAGCGCGGTTTGAACCAGCAGGCGCAGTGACATGGAATCTCCTATTCGGTCGAAGAGTGTAATTTCTTAAAAGTAACACCGATTCTGATGCCTGGAACCGGGTCGGTGTTGATAATTTGTAAGAAGTGATGACAACAATTAAAAATTTAGCAACATCGATTTCTGCTCTTCCGTGTCGGAATTGTAATTTCCGATGCGGGGAACGGTGTGCAGGCGCAGTTGTCGAAACGCTTGAATTGCAATAATTCAAACTTTCTCGGAAGGCGACGAGCGATCGACCGCCCTCCCGCACTGGCCGCGTCGATCGGCCCCAACCAAGGGAGTGGACATGTCCGACCAAACACAGGCACTGGGTACCTTGCTGATCGAAATTTCCGATCTGGCCGGCGCTGCGGAAGATCACGGCATCGTCGGCCAACCGCCCCGGGATGTGCTCGCGCCGCTGATCGAGCAGGCGCAGCAACTGGGAGTGGACGTTGCGCCGCAGGCCACGCTGGCCGATCTTCATCTGGCCGTCGAGCTGGCGGCACAGGTGATTGCCGAACAGGCGCTGGAAGCGGGGCCCCCCACTGCAACCGCGCCCGCCGGCGAGGCGCCGCACCTGCCAGGACAGGCGTTTGCAGTGCCATCGCCGCAAGTCTCGCCAGGCGCCGGAGCTGCAACCACGCGGGCTGAAAGTACTCCGGAAGACAAGATTTAAAGCAGTTGAGACCGGCAGGAGGCCAGGCAGGAAGCCAGGCAGCGGCTCGCCGCGGCGTACGTTCGCCTTGGATGTCGACTCATGGGAAGTTGGAAGATGCACGAACACCGATTCCGGTGTTCCAATGTTGCTGAAAAAGCCTGCTGTTACAATCCTGCTTTTCAGGAGGAGCATCAATGTCGAACATCACCGCTGCAAGAGCTGCACTGGTCGCAGAACTCCAACATGCACGAGAGGGCATGCAGTTCTATGCAACACGTATCGAAACGTTCGAGAAACTGCTGGCGCAGTTGGAAGGCGTCGATGCAGGCGGCGTTTCTCCAACATCCGGCGCGAAGACCGGCAAACGTGCCACCAAGCGTTCCGGCGCCGTCAGCGCAGCGATTGCAGACGATGCCGGCCAGGCTGTCGCGGGCAAAGCGAATCTGCCGGCGACCCGTGGCGATTTCTGGAAAAATCTGCTGAGCGAAGTGCCGATGTCGAACCGGGATATCCTCAAGGCCGCCACTACAACGTTGAAGATCCGACCGAATCCGGAAGCTTTGAAAAAACTCAAACAGCGCCTCGCCAATGCCTTGACCGTCATGACCAAGGATGGCTCGATCAAGAGCGACGGCAGCGGCCGCGCACGCCGGTTTTCGCGCATCGGCTGAGTCTCTGGGCGCGCCTGCCACAGCGCGCCGTCTCGCTGCCAGGGCGCTGTCCGAGGTCTGGCACGGCCTTCAGGCTTCCACTGGCAACGGCAACGACAACTGCAATGCCTCTGACGCCGGCCCCTCTGGCTGCGCCGGTAGCAGCGGCAGCTCCAGCGAGAAAGTGGTTCCTTCTCCGCGCACGCTGCGCACCCGCAACTGCGCGCCTAAAAGATCCGCATACTTCTTGCTCAGGTTAAGGCCTAGTCCGGTTCCTTCGAAGCGGCGCGCCAGGCCCGATTCGAGTTGGGTGAACGGCTGAAAAAGCTTGCCCAGATCGCGCTCGTCGATACCGATACCGGTATCGCTCACATCGATCGTCACGGGATACGCGACCACTGCACGGTCCGCGCTCAAATGCACCGTGACGCTTCCGGCCTCAGTGAACTTGATGGCATTGCCGATCAGATTGATCAGTATCTGTTTGACCAGCCGCGGATCGCTGCAGATGTGAATGGCTTCGTCAGGCAGTTCCAGCGACAACCGGATTGCCTTTTCGGTTGCCAGCGGCATCAGGAAGTGGGCAACTTCAGCAATCAGGTCCTGGCATTTGAACTCGCGGCAGCTGACCTCCATCACGCCGGATTCGATCTTCGACAGATCCAGGATTTCATTGATCAGCTCCAGCAGGTGACGGCCGCTGTTGCGCACTGCCTCCAGCTGTTTTTTCTGGTCCGCGTTCAGAGGGCCGGGCAATTCCATCAATAGCGTGCCGGTGAAGCCGAGCACCGCATTGAGCGGCGTACGCAATTCATGCGACATGTTGGCCAGGAAGTCCGATTTCACCTGATTTGCCTGCTGCAGTTGCGCATTGGTTTGCTTCATCAGCGCATTCTGCTCGATCAGGCGCTGCTCGGCCGCCTTCAATTGTGAGATATCGACCTGCGTGCCAATGGAGCGCAATGGCTTGCCTTGCGCATCGCGGCTGACCACCATGCCAAGTGCAGCGACCCATTTGTAATGGCCATCACGGCAGCGGATCCGGTATTCGTGCCGCACGTTTGGCGTACGGTCTTCGAAGCCCGCGGATAAAGCAGCATAGACGCCTTTCAGATCATCCGGATGGACCAGCGCTTTCCAACCTGCGAAACTGCCCTCGATTTCATTTTCCTCGTAGCCCAGCATGGTCATGTAAGGGCGCGAAAAATCGATCGCGTCGGTCTGCAGGTTCCAGTCCCACACCCCTTCGCCAGCGCCCTCCAGCGCAAACTTCCAGCGGAATTCACTGGCCTCCAGCAAGGCCTCGCTTTGCCGGCTTGTGGTGACATCGCGTCCGACTTTCAGGAAGCCGTAATGCTGGCCGGACGAATCGAACAGTGGCGTCGTGATGACATTGACCAGGAAGCAGGTGCCGTCCTTGCGCGGACGCTTGCGTTCGTCCTCCTTTCGACCGGTCCGTAGGGCATCGGCAAGCGTGCGCTCGGGGTGTCCTGCTACCACGTCTTCGGCCGAATACAGCGTCGAGCAATGGGCGCCGATGACGTCCTCGGCCGTATAACCGGTCAGCCGCCGGGCGCCGGCGTTCCAGCTCCTGATGATGCCGGCGGTATCGAGTGTGTAGATACCGTAGTCTTCGATGCGGTCGATCACCAATCGGAATTGCTTTGCCTTTTCATCCAGAACCGTTTCCGCCTTGCGCCGGCTGCGCATCTGGAATATCAGGATCGCGCCGAGCAGGAACAGGACCGTCAGCCGCAACAGCGACGTCAGCGCTGAGTGCCAGGTCGATTCGCGCCACTGGGTCAGTACCGCTGTCGATGGCGCCGAAGCCACGGCCACCAGACCGTAGTGTTTCAAATGTGCGTGGCCGAACTGCCGGGCCGGCTGGCCGCCGGTTGCAAGCGGTGGTGCATTGACGGCGGTAGTACTCCCGAGACGACTCTCTTCGAGCGTGGCATCGATCTGGCTGTCGCCCGCCAGCCTTGCCCGATTCGATCCGAGCAGACTGCGATCATCGAAGTACATGCCGATCGAGCCGCCCTCGTAGCCGGTCAGGCTGCGATAGAACACCTCGAAATGATCCAGCTCGATCGATCCTACGACGACCCCTGCAAAACGGCCGTCCGCATGGTCGAACCGCCGCGACACCGGTATCACCCAGCGGCCATTCGCAAAGCCGCGAATCGGGTGTCCGACCCGCGCACTGCGATCGGGATTCGAACGATGGAAGATGAAGTAGTCGCGGTCGGCATACTGCCCTTTGCTGGTTGCGCCGGCCGTCGTCGACATCAGGCGTGAGCCCGCCTCGTCGATGATGACCAGGTTGCTCAATACGGGCTGTCCGGCCGGTTCCGCACGCGCCAGTCTCTGCAGCCGCAGCAGGCTGGCGGGCGTGGTGCCATCGTGCTCCAGCTGCAGTGCGATGCCCGCGCCGGTGATGTCGGCCAGCGACAGTGCACTGTCGGCGTGCGCTGCCACGGCTTGCGCCAGGTTGCGCAGTCGAAGATTGGCTTCGGCGACGGCGTTCGCGCGTTCCTTGAGCGCCGTGCGGACTTGATCGCCGATGAGGGCGACCGACAGCACGATGATGAAAGCGATACCGATCTGTGACAGGCGATTGCCTGCGGCCGACTGCGACGGCTTCTTAAGCCACGACAACAGGATATGACCGGCCGATGTTTTCATAAGGCAATTATGCCTTTTTAAAACCGTTAGTGCAGTGACTTGCATGACAATCGGTAATGTCCGCGATATTTGAGGACCGGGGTCTCGGAGCGGGATCTGCCGGTACGCGGATGACATTGCTGTTGGATTTGCGAAACGATTCGAGGACAATACAGCCTTGATTTCGAGCAGCGCCCCATGGAACATGATTTTTC
>JAYUWF010000274.1:0-4226 GCA_043753685.1 Herminiimonas sp. | reverse complement strand
GCCGTATCTGCAGGCCTTCAACGTCAGTCTGTTCCTGTCGCTGCATGAAGACGATGTCCAGGCCGCGGTCGACTCCGGTGTGGCATCGGCCCTGCTGTACCAGAAGCCCGACAACGTGCTGGAAGACCTGGGTCAGATCCGCATTGCCTTCGATGGCGACGCGGTGATTTTTTCGGATGAGTCGGAGCGCATTTTCCAGACCCAGGGCATCGAAGCCTTTGAAAACCACGAGCGGGAAAACGCCAAGAAGCCGTTGCCCGAGGGCCCGTTTGCGCGATTGTTGAAAGCGCTGGCCTTCATGCAAAAGAATTTCAAGACGGCCGACGGGCGCGCGGCGCCGATTCGCACTGCCCTGGTAACGGCGCGTTCGTCACCGGCACACGAGCGCGTCATCCGCACCCTGCGCGCCTGGGATGTGGCGATCGACGAAACCTTCTTCATGGGTGGCGTGGCAAAGTCCGATGTGCTGGCGGCTTTCAAGCCGCACATGTTCTTCGATGACCAGCATGGTCATTGCGACAGCGCCTCGTCGCGGGTGCAGACCGGCCGGGTGCCGATCCGCGGATAAAAGAAGCCGCCGCGGACAATGTCCGGGGCGGCTTTTCTGGTCGCGTCGATCAGCCGTCTAGCGGCTGCTGGTTCAACGCTCCGAAACGATATCCACCACGCATAACGCCGTCATGTTGACGATCCGGCGCACCGTCGCCGACGGCGTCAGGATGTGGACCGGTTTGGCGCAACCCAGCAGGATCGGACCGATTGCGATGCCATTGCCGGCAGTCGTCTTCAACAAGTTGTAGGCAATATTGGCGGCGTCGATGTTCGGCATGACCAGCAGATTGGCGTCGCGCTTCAACGGCGAATCCGGCATCACCGATTTCAGCAGCTTGCTGTTCAATGCTGTGTCGCCGTGCATCTCGCCGTCGACCTCCAGGTCCGGCGCATTTTGCCGGATGATGGCCAGTGCGGCGCGCATCTTCCGTGCCGACTCGCTGTTGCTCGAGCCGAAGTTCGAATGCGACAACAGCGCCGCGCGCGGCAGCAAACCGAAGCGTCGCATTTCCTCGGCAGCCAGGATGGTGATTTCAGCAAGCTGTTCGGCGGTGGGATTTTCGTTGACGTGGGTATCGACCAGTACCAGTTGCCGGTCTTGCAGGATCAGGCCGTTCATCGCCGCATAGACATTGACGCCTTCGCGCTTGCCGAGCACCTGGTCGATGTAGTGCAAGTGAATCTGCGTGGTGCCGTAGGTGCCGCAGATCATGCCGTCAGCATCGCCCTTGTGGATCATCATGGCGCCGATCAGCGTGTGGCGCCGGCGCATTTCCAGTTTTGCGTACTGCTGGGTGCCGCCCTTGCGCAGCGTCATTTCCAGATAGGTTTGCCAGTAATCGCGATAACGCTCGTCGAATTCCGGATTGATGACTTCGAAGTCGACATCGGGCCGCAGGCGCAGGCCGAATTTTTCGATGCGCTGTGCCAGCACTGCCGGCCGGCCGACCAGGATCGGTTTGGCCAGTTTTTCATCGACCACCACTTGTACCGCGCGCAGCACGCGCTCTTCTTCGCCCTCGGCAAAGACGATCCGCTTGCGACCGGCCGGCGCCTTTTTGGCAATCTGGAAGATCGGCTTCATGAAGGTGCCACTGTGATAGACGAATTGCTGCAGGCGGTCGACATAGGCATCCATGTCGGCGATCGGCCGCGATGCCACGCCGGACTCTTCGGCTGCCTTGGCCACGGCCGGCGCGATCTTGATCATCAGGCGCGGATCGAAGGGTTTTGGGATCAGGTACTCCGGGCCGAAGCTCAGGTTGGTGATGCCGTAAGTCGAGGCGACGATGTCCGATTGCTCGGCCTGCGCCAGTTCCGCAATAGCACGCACCGTGGCGATTTCCATCTCGCGGGTAATCGTGGTGGCGCCGCAATCGAGCGCGCCGCGGAAGATATAGGGAAAACACAGCACGTTGTTGACCTGGTTCGGATAGTCCGAGCGGCCGGTCGCGATGATCGCATCGGTGCGGATCGCCATGACTTCTTCCGGCAGGATTTCCGGTGTCGGATTGGCCAGCGCCAGGATGATCGGGCGCGCCGCCATGTCCTTGACCATTTGCGACTTCAAGACGCCGCCAGCCGACAGGCCCAGGAAAATGTCGGCACCGGGAATCACGTCGGCGAGGGTCCGAGCATCGGTCTTCTTCGCAAAACGATCCTTGTCCGGATCCATCAGTTCGACCCGGCCTTCGTAGACCACGCCGGCCAGATCGGTGACGAAGATGTTTTCGATCGGGAAGCCCATGTCGACGATCAGGTCCAGGCAAGCCAGGGCCGCCGCGCCCGCGCCGCTGACGACCAGCTTGACCGACTTCATGTCCTTGCCGACCACTTTCAGGCCGTTCAGGATGGCGGCGCCGACGATGATGGCAGTGCCGTGCTGGTCATCGTGGAACACCGGAATCTTCATCCGGTCGCGCAGCTTGCGCTCGATGTAAAAGCACTCCGGCGCCTTGATGTCTTCCAGGTTGATGCCGCCGAAGGTCGGCTCCAGAGAGGCGATGATCTCGCACAGCTTGTCCGGGTCGCTCTCGTTGATTTCGATATCGAAGACGTCGATGCCGGCGAACTTCTTGAACAGCACGCCCTTGCCTTCCATGACCGGCTTCGACGCCAGTGCGCCGATGTTGCCCAGTCCCAGTACCGCCGTGCCGTTGGTGATGACAGCCACCAGGTTGCCGCGCGCCGTGTAGCGATACGCATTGGCCGGGTCGAGTGCGATTTCTTCGCAGGCAGCGGCCACGCCGGGCGAGTACGCCAGGGCCAGGTCGCGCTGATTGGTCAATTGCTTGGTCGGCGTAACGCTGATCTTGCCGGGCGTCGGGAATTCATGATACTCAAGGGCCGCCTGGCGTAACTGAAGGCGCAATTCTTCTTTTTGATCAATCATCGAATCCATCGCTGCTGTCGTCCTCTGTGTAGTTACTTCTGCGTAGTTACTTCTGCGTGGTTACTTCTGTTTGGTTACGTGCTAATTACGTGCGGAAAGGTATCGATTTTATCAGACGCGTTTGCTGAATCCGCTACGTATTTCTACAGCGTTTATAGGCTTTGAACGCTTCTCAAACACCCGGTTCTGAGATTTAGTGCAATTTTGATAATTTTATGCATGCTATCGAAAACGGCTTTCGAATTTGTTTTGCCAATCTTCCGAACTTGCCTACAATCTGGCCGACCATTCAATTGCTGCACGAGGAACTCGTGCACGCGTGACCAGCAAGGACCCCGCAAAACATGAATCCAATCGTCATCATCGGCGCCGGCATGGCCGGCTTCACCGTCGCGCGCGAGCTGCGCAAGCTCGACAAGGACATCCCTCTGGTGATGCTGACCAACGACGCGGGCGGCTACTATTCCAAGCCCATGCTGTCGAATGCCTTTGCCCAGAAAAAGGAAGCAGCCCAACTGATCACGCAAAGCGCCGAACAGATGGCAGCGCAGCTCGGCGCCACCATCCTTGCGGGAATCCACGTCACCGGCGTCGACACCGCGCAAAAAATCATCCACACCGATGCCGAGCCGATCGCCTACGAACAACTGGTGCTGGCCGTCGGCGCTCGCGCGATCCGGCTGACCATCGAAGGGGACGGCGCCGATCAGGTTCTGTCGGTGAACAATGTCGCCGACTATTCGCGCTTTCGCGAATTGGTCGCCTTGCCAAAGCACGGCGTCTCGGCGCGCGTGACGATTCTGGGCGCCGGCTTGATCGGTTGCGAATTTGCCGACGATCTGGCCGGCGCCGGCCATGCCGTGACATTGATCGATCCGAGTCCGCTGCCGCTCGCAGCTCTGGCAGCGCCGGCACTTTCGCGCGGTCTGCAGGCAGCGCTGACGGCGCGCGGCATCGGCATGCATCTGTCCACCACTGCCACCCGGATCGAGCGCAGCGGCGACAGCCTGAGCATTACCCTGGCCGACGGCAACCGCATCGATACCGACATCGTGTTGTCGGCGGTCGGCCTGCGTCCGGACCTGACCATCGCCACTGCAGCCGGCCTTGCCACCGGTCGCGGCATCCTGGTCGATGCTAGCGGCCAGACCAGCGCGGCGCATGTCTATGCGGTGGGCGACTGTGCAGAATACACCGTCGATGCGGCCGGCGGCACCCGGATCCTTCCCTACATCGCACCGCTGATGACGGCCGCCCGCGCAATCGCGCGTACGCTCACCGG
>JAYUWF010000273.1:0-12722 GCA_043753685.1 Herminiimonas sp. | reverse complement strand
CGACCTGCTGGCTTATCTGGTGCGGCGCCTGCTGGAAAACGGCGCCAACAGTTCTTTCGTCAATCGCATCGTCGATCCGGCGGTGTCGATCGATGCGCTGATCGCCGATCCGTTCGAGGCCGCGCAAGAATTTGCCGGTAGTGCCCATCCGCAGATCGGGCTGCCGAGCGCGCTTTACGGTCCTTTGCGACGCAACTCGGCCGGCCTCGACTTCAGTGACGAGCCGGCCTTGCGCGCGCTGGCGGTTTCCTGTGACGCGTGGGGCCGGCATTGCTGGCAGGCCGTGCCGATGATCGCAAGCGGAGTCGAGGGCGCGGATCCGGGGACGACTGATTTCGATTTGCGCGCCACCCCGGTGCGCAACCCGGCCGATCACGAAGACGTGGTGGGCCATGTGATCGCCGCCACCGCGGCGGACATCGAGGCAGCGCTGACCAGCGCGAGCACAGCGGTAAGTGCCTGGCAGGGTACCTCCGCCCCGGAGCGTGCCGGCATCCTGCGCAACGGCGCCGACCTGCTCGAAGCGGCGCGCGACGAGTTGCTTGTCTTGGCCGTGCGCGAAGCCGGAAAGACGCTGCCGAATGCGATGGGCGAGGTGCGCGAAGCAGTCGATTTCCTGCGCTATTACGCCGCGCAGATCGAGGCGGAGTTCGGAGCGGAATTCGAGACAAAGACAGGTGGGCCGGTTGGGTCGCTGGGCGTTGTGGTGTGCATCAGCCCGTGGAATTTTCCGTTGGCGATTTTCGTCGGTCAGATCGGTGCGGCGCTCGCCGCCGGAAACGTCGTGCTGGCAAAACCGGCGGAGCAAACGCCGCTGATCGCGGCGCGCGCGGTGCAGTTACTGCACGCCGCCGGTGTGCCGCGTGCCGCCCTGCAGCTGCTGCCGGGTTCCGGTCTCGAGGTGGGTGCGCCGTTGGTGGCCGCCGAGCAGGTCGCAGCGGTGCTGTTTACCGGCTCGACGGCGGTGGCGCAATCGATCAACCGGACCCTGGCGAAACGCTCGGCACGGCGCGGCATCGAGCTGCCGCTGATTGCTGAAACCGGCGGTCAGAATGCAATGCTGGTCGACTCCAGCGCCCTGCCGGAACAGGTTGTGCAGGATGTCATGGCGTCGGCCTTCGACAGTGCGGGCCAACGCTGTTCGGCATTGCGGGTACTGTGCCTGCAAGAAGAGATCGCCGGCGATGTGCTCGGCATGCTCAAGGGCGCGCTCGAACAAGCCAGCATCGGTCGCCCGGATCGGCTCGATACCGACATCGGTCCGGTCATCGACGGCGCAGCCCAGCGGCGCCTGCTGGCGCATATCGAACGCTTGCGCTGGAGCGGTGCGCCGGTGTTCCAGATGACGTCTGCGCCGCAGCGGTTGCAGGTACTGGAACGTGGCACGTACGTACTGCCGACGATCATTGAAATCGCGTCGCTTGGGGTCTTGCGCGAAGAAGTCTTCGGCCCAGTGCTGCACGTGCTGCGCTATCGTCGTCAGGACCTGGCGGCGATCATCGACGACTTGAATGCGACCGGTTACGGTCTGACGCTGGGAATCCATTCGCGCATCGACGAGACCATCGATTTCATCGTCGGCCGCGCGCACGTCGGTAACGTCTACGTCAATCGCAGCATGGTTGGCGCCGTGGTGGGCTCCCAACCGTTCGGCGGGGAAGGAAAATCCGGTACCGGTCCGAAAGCCGGTGGTCCGTTGTACCTGCAGCGCTTGCGCCAAGCGTGTGCGACACCGGTGCTGCCGGGGGCCAAGCTGTCAACGACGCTGGTGCCGGCGTACGACGAATTGCTGGCATGGGCGCTTCGGCATGCGAATGGCGCCTTGCTGGACGCCTTAGTGCACTATGCGCAGGCGTCGTTGCTTGGGACCGTGCTGCATTTACCGGGCCCGACCGGGGAAAAAAACATGCTGGGCTTTTCTCCACGCGGCAATGTGCTGTGCGTGGCGGGCGCGAGCCATTCGCTACTGCAGCAATTGGCGGCGGCTTTCGCCTGCGGCAACAAAGTCGTATTGCCGGCCGACCAGACGAACTTGCTGCCGACCAATTTGCCGGCCGGTTGTCTTGCCTGGGTGAAATTTGTGGATGCCAAGCAACTGGATCGTGCAAGCATTGATTTTGCGTTGATCGAATCCGGATTGGAATCCGAATGGCAAGAAAAACTTGCCGCACGAAACGGGTTGTTGATTCCCGTCATGCAAACGCGTTCCGACGTCGCAACTAACATATGGCGTCTGTTTTGTGAACGTGCAGTCAGTGTCAACACGGCGGCAGCGGGCGGCAATGCAAGTCTGATGACATTGTCAGACTAAAATCTGGTTCTTATTCGACCGGCAACGGTTAACTTATTACAGCTGCAACAAATAGCTTATGCAGCTGGAAACAGTCGTTAAATAAAAGCCGATCGGCTATCGATTCCAGCTCGCCTGATGCTCTCGATCGGCTTTCAAGACCATCAGAAGCGCTCCAGCGCGTGTAGTTCGCCTATCTGGCTACCACCCCACCAGCTTCATCATTGATCGCTTTAAAACGGCGCTGCGGGTGTTAGATCGGGTCGGACTTTCGTTTCGCCCGAACGATTCTATGATTTCTTTTGATTAATGTTGTTGGGTCTTGGGACAAAGACAGACTTGGCGGAATTCAAATTTCGAAAGCGAAATTTCTGGCCTTATGTCAATCACCGATCTTTAATTTATCTTGCGTAACAAATTAAGTTTAATGAAATACTTTTAAAAACGACAATAAGAATTTTTTGAAAGCAATCTACAAAATTAAAACTTTAAAACCAGGAATTTTTTATTTTAATGATCAAAAAGATAATTTATTTAAACTAAGCTTTTTTAAATGCAATCTCAATCAAAAAATTTCGCCGTCGTTTACTAACTACTTTAAATATATAGATAGTAGTAGTAGTTAACGCTCACTGACTTCTGTGGATAACCCGGTTTTTTCGTTTGAAATCAATTGTTAGGCGATTGTATAACTTCTGTATAACCGGTGAATATCCTGTGGACGGATTGTGGACAACTTCGAAAATTTCTTTTAATTACCGAGTTATCCACACACTATTCACAGGTTATCCCCAGGGTTATCCACAGGCTAAAGACTCGAGAAGAGGTTGAATTGATTGGTCTGAAAGGAAGAGACGATGTCATTTTTTTTTGCTGTGGCAATCTTAACCATTCTGGCAAAGATTGAACAGAGGAAAAAGAATGCCGCTTTCCAGGAAGTTCGAGTTGTGCAGTTGTTCTTTTATTGGTTGTATATCTGTTTAGTAGTAGTAGTTAACAGGGACCCTTTTCTGTGGATAACCCTTAAATTTGCTTGAATATCAGCAACTTGAGAGTTGTATAAGTCCTGAATAACATGTCTGATTGTCGAGGATAGATTGGGGATAACTTTTGCAGGTCATGGTTTATCCCTGGTTATCCCCAAACCGTGCACCGGTTTTCCACAGGCTTATCCACAGGAAAATAAATGACTATTTCGCCCAGACTGTCTTGAGAAGTTGCAATACTGCAGCAATCATCGGCTCCGTTGCACGTTTGGCAAGGGTGATGAAGGTAAGGTCGATCGTCAGGCTGACGCCGTCCGCGATGACCAGACCGTGCGCATGGGCTTCGCCCAAGGCGATCGATTCCCGCACCAGCGACAGGCCAACACCGGACTTCACCAGGTCGAGCATGGAAGGTTCCTGGTCGACCAGGGCTACCTTGTTGGGCGTGACGCCGTAGCGCGCAAAGGTCTCGCTGAGCAACCGGTTGTGGGCGGATTGCGGTGGCGACCAGATCCAGGGCAGGGCGGCAAGCGCCAGCCAGTCCTTGCCCGCCACGCGCGCGCGCCAGCCTTGGGGCGCCACGACGTAATACGTGAACGACGTCAGCGTCTCGAAGTGACAATCGCGGCCCGGATCGCCGAGGTAGTAGCCACCATCCAGGGTGCCGGCCCGGACTTGCTGCAAGACGTCGCCGGACATACTGTGCTGCAACCGGGTCGACAGCATCGGATAACTTTCAACCAGGCGTTTGAGAAAGGGACCGAGCCGGATGAATTCCGGATCCAGGATGGTGCCGATCGCCAGCGCACCCGACAACGTCGAATGCAGGCTTTGCGCACCTTGGCGCAATTCCGCCATGGCGTCCAGGATGCGTTCGGCGAATGGCAGAAGCTTGGCGCCGTCATCGGTGAGCACCATGCCGGACGGCGTGCGGGCAAACAATTGCAGGTTCAGCGATTGCTGCAACGACTTGATTTGCAAGCTGACCGCCGGCTGGGTCAGATGCAAGCTGTGTGCGGCGCGTGTCAGGTTGCCTTCGCGGGCGACGGCGGCAAAGGCTCGCAGGTGAACGATATCCATGATCAGCGCTTCCGTAGTGACGCGTCTGGGCGAACGACCAAATTGAGGGTGTCGGGCAGTGTCGAAGCGCAAGCCCGCGCGGGCCCTGCCCTCCGCGCAGGCACCGAACCGACACATCATAAGGATTTCTTATGATCTATTGATGATAACTCATTGGAATTCCGCCGGGAATCGCCCTAGTCTGAACGGAAATTCACTTTTGCAAAAGGAATCCTTATGAAGATCCAGCATTTCATCAACAATCGCCTGGTGGAATCGACCAGTGGCCGTGAGCAGGATGTCTTCAATCCCGCCACGGGTGAAGTCAGCGCCCAGGTGGTCCTGGCCAGCGTGGAAGAAGTGCATGCCGCCGTTGCCGCTGCCAGCGCCGCCGCACCTGCCTGGGCCGAGATGGCGCCGTTGAAGCGCGCCCGGATCCTCTTTAAGTTCAAGGAACTGATCGAGAAAAACCACGTTGCGCTGGCCACCGCCATCACTCGCGAACACGGCAAGGTCTTGTCGGATGCGATGGGCGAGGTCACACGCGGCCTGGAAATCGTCGAATTTGCCTGCGGCGCACCGCAGCTGTTGAAGACGCAGTTCAGCGACAACATCGGCGGCGGCATCGACAACTGGCAGATGCGTCAGCCATTGGGCGTCACCGTCGGCATCACGCCATTCAACTTTCCGGTGATGGTGCCGTTGTGGATGGCGCCGATGGCACTGGCCACCGGTAATACGTTCATCCTCAAGCCGTCCGAGCGTGATCCATCGGCCTCACTGCTGATGGCGGATTTGTTGAAGCAGGCCGGCTTGCCGCCAGGCGTCTTCAATGTGGTTCAGGGTGACAAGGTCGCCGTCGATGCGCTGCTGCAGCATCCGGACGTCAAGGCGGTGTCCTTCGTCGGCTCGACCCCGATTGCCGAATACATCTATACCGAAGGCGCAAAGCGCAAGGGCGCCTATCCGCTGCGGGTGCAAGCCTTGGGCGGCGCCAAGAATCACCTGGTCGTGATGCCGGATGCGAATCTGGAGCAAGCAGTCGACGCCCTGATCGGCGCGGCGTACGGTTCGGCCGGTGAACGCTGCATGGCGATCTCGATTGCCGTCGCGGTAGGCAGCGTTGCCGACAAGCTGATCGATGCGCTGGTACCACGCGTGAAGGCACTGAAGATAATGAACGGCATGGAAAGCGCGGCGGAAATGGGTCCAGTCGTCACGGCTGCCCACAAGGCCAAGATCGAAGGCTACATCGAGACCGGCGTGGCAGAAGGCGCGACGCTGGTGGTCGATGGACGCGGCATGTCGGTCCCCGGTCATGAAGGCGGCTTCTTCTTGGGCGGCACCCTGTTCGACAACGTCACTGCCGACATGACCATCCACAAGGAAGAGATTTTTGGACCAGTGCTGGGCGTGGTGCGGGTGCCGGATTTCGCGGCCGCGATCGAACTGATCAACAGCCATGAATTCGGCAACGGCGTGGCGCTCTTCACTTCCGACGGTAATACGGCACGTGAATTCTCGCGCCGGATCGAAGTCGGCATGGTCGGCATCAACGTTCCGATTCCCGTGCCGATGGCCTGGCATTCGTTCGGCGGCTGGAAGCGGTCACTGTTCGGCGACACCCATGCCTATGGCGAAGAAGGCGTGCGCTTCTATACCCGCTACAAGTCGATCATGCAGCGCTGGCCGCAGACCATTGACAAGGGCGCGGAATTCACCATGCCGGTGTCGAAGTAATCGGTGTGGAAGTGCAGCCGGTAATGCGTATCGTTTGGGCGGCAGCTCTGCCGGCGCATCGACGGATAAGCAACAGCAGGGGAGTGCGGCAGCATGGCTGAATCAGCAGGCGTCTACGACTACATCATCATCGGCGCCGGCAGTGCCGGCTGCGTGCTGGCGAACCGCCTCACGCAGGATGCCAACGTCTCGGTATTGCTGATCGAGGCCGGCGCCAAAGACGATTACGTCTGGATCCACATACCGGTCGGTTACCTGTACTGCATCGACAATCCACGCACCGACTGGCGCTTTCGGACCGAAGCCGATCCCGGCCTGAACGGACGCAGCCTGATCTACCCGCGCGGCAAAGTTCTTGGCGGGTCTTCCTCGATCAACGGCATGATCTACATGCGCGGGCAGGGTCGCGACTACGACGAATGGGCGACGCTGACGGGCGATGCCAGCTGGAGCTGGAATAATGTTCTCCCCCTGTTCAAGAAGAGCGAAGACCATCACGCCGGCGGCGATGCCTTCCATGGCGTGGGCGGCGAATGGCGCGTCGAGAAGCAACGCCTGTCGTGGGCCATCCTCGACGCTTTCCGCGATGCGGCTGCCGAAACCGGAATTCCCAAGACCGACGATTTCAACCGCGGCGACAATGAAGGCTGCGGCTATTTCGACGTCAACCAGAAGCGCGGCATTCGCTGGAATACCGCCAAGGCCTTTTTGAAAACCGCCAAGCGGCGCGGCAATCTCGACATCATGACCGGCTGCCACGTCGAACGCCTGACCACGCAAGCTGGCGAAAACGGGCTTCGTTGCAGCGGTGTCGAATTCACCGGCGGCGGGCGCGCCTGGCATGCACAGGCGAAAAAAGAGACGATTCTGTCGGCGGGCGCGATCGGCTCGCCGCATCTCTTGCAGGTCTCGGGCATCGGACCGGCGGCGCTGCTGCAGCAGCACGGCGTGAAGGTGGTCGCCGACTTGCCCGGCGTTGGCGAAAACCTGCAGGACCACCTGCAATTGCGCATGGCCTTCAAGGTCAACAATGCCAAGACCTTGAATACGATGGCTGGCAACTGGTATGGCAAGATGAAGATCGGCCTGGAATACGCCCTCTTCCAGAGCGGGCCGATGTCGATGGCGCCGTCGCAGCTCGGTGCATTCACGCGCAGCGATGCGTCCCAGGCCAGCCCCAACCTGGAATACCACGTGCAACCTCTGTCGCTGGAAAAGTTCGGCGACCCGCTGCATCCGTTCCCGGCCTTCACGGCCAGCATCTGCAATTTGCGTCCGACTTCGCGCGGCCACGTGCGGCTCGGTTCGCACCAAGGACAGACGGCGCCGAAAATCACCGCCAATTACCTCAGTACCGATGCCGACCTCGCGACAGCAGCAGCTGCTTTGCGGCTGACGCGCCGGATCGTGGCAGCGCCGGCGCTGGCACGTTACGCGCCGGAAGAATTCAAGCCGGGCGTGCAGTTTCAGACCGAGGCCGAGCTGCGCCAGGTCGCCGGCGAGATCAGCACCACGATATTCCATCCGGTCGGCACCTGCAAGATGGGGCGCACCGACGATCCGATGGCTGTCGTCGACAGTCAGTTGCGGGTACGCGGCGTGGCGGGATTGCGGGTTGTCGATGCCTCGATCATGCCGACCATTACGTCGGGGAACACCAATTCGCCGACCATCATGATTGCCGAAAAGGCGGCGCAAATGATCCGCGAAACGCACCGGGCGCCAGTTCAACATGCTACTGTCACCGCTTGAAAGCTGGATTTCAGACAAGAATGATGCGAAGGCACATGGAAATAAACCAAGCTTATTGACGGGGCATACAGCGTTTCAATCAATCAGCCGTACTTTTCAGCGGTTATCTCTTATTGTCAGGTGATGCCGTAACCGTGTACCATGCGGCAAAATAATCGCAGTGCCAAAAATATAAGCATCAAATAAGCATCGAGGAGACACGATGACCGACGTCATCTTGCAGACAAAGCACCTGACTAAGGACTTCAAGGGATTCACTGCCGTCAGTGACGTCAACCTGGAAGTCGAGCGTGGCCACATTCACGCCTTGATCGGCCCGAACGGCGCCGGCAAGACCACGTGCTTCAATTTGCTGACCAAGTTTCTGGTGCCGACCTCCGGCCAGATCCTGTTCAACGGGCGCGACATCACTGCCGCCAAACCATCGGAAATCGCACGTCAGGGCGTGATCCGCTCGTTCCAGATCTCGGCGGTGTTCCCGCATCTGACCGTGATGGAGAACGTCCGCATCGGCCTGCAGCGCACGCTGGGCACGTCCTTCCATTTCTGGCGCAGCGAAAAAAGCCTGAATCAATTGAATCAGCGGGCGCTGGAATTGCTTGACCAGGTCGACCTTTCCGAATTTGCCAATACCGTGACGGTGGATCTGCCGTACGGGCGCAAGCGTGCGCTGGAAATCGCCACCACCCTGGCGATGGAGCCGGAACTGATGCTGCTCGACGAACCGACCCAGGGCATGGGCCATGAAGACGTCGACCGGGTCACCGAACTGATCAAGAAGGTCTCTGCCGGACGCACCATCCTGATGGTCGAACACAACATGAATGTGGTCTCGGGCATCTGCGACCGGATCTCGGTACTGCAGCGTGGTGCGATTCTGGCCGAAGGCACGTACCAGGAAGTCTCGACCAATGCCCAGGTGATGGAAGCCTACATGGGTACTTCGGCCGGCGAGCTGGAAGGAGCCCACTGAAATGAATGCACAGGCAGCACAAGCAGAAGCGGCCGCACCCGCAATTCACATTCGCAGTGGCGTGCCGGCCCTGGAAATCACGAACCTGCAAGCCTGGTACGGCGAGTCGCACATCCTGCACGACGTCAACCTGACGGTGGCGCCCGGCGAAGTGGTCACGCTATTGGGCCGCAACGGCGCAGGCCGCACCACGACCCTGCGCGCGATCATGGGCCTGACCGGTACCCGGCGCGGCTCGATCAAGGTCAACGGGGTGGAGGCGATCGATCTGCCGACCTACAAGGTGGCGCATCTGGGGATCGGTTATTGCCCGGAAGAGCGCGGGATCTTTTCCTCGCTATCGGCGGAAGAGAATCTGTTGTTGCCGCCGATGGTGTCGAGCACCGAGCGCGGCATGTCGCTCGAAGAAATCTACGAGATGTTCCCGAATCTGGCTGAACGCCGCAACAGCCAGGGCACGCGGTTGTCGGGCGGCGAACAGCAGATGCTGGCCGTGGCGCGCATCCTGCGCACTGGCGCCCGCCTGCTGCTGCTCGACGAAATCTCCGAAGGCCTGGCGCCGGTGATCGTGCAAACGCTCGCCCGCATGATCACGACCCTGCGCACCAAGGGTTACACGATCGTCATGGTGGAGCAGAATTTTCGCTTTGCCGCGCCGCTGGCGGACCGCTTCTATGTCATGGAGCACGGCCAGATCGTGGAGACCTTCGCGTCTTCGGCCCTGCAGGAAAAAATGCCGGTCCTGCACGAACTGCTCGGCGTGTAGGGTCGAGAGGCTGGCGCCGATGCCTTGGAACGATCGAGGCGCTGTCGGACCGGTCGTAGAGTCCGCAGTACAGAAAGTTTGCATCACGTTTCGCAGCAAGTTGCATCGAGTCGCATCGAGTTACTCACCAAACTGTTGGAAAAGCAGTCCAGAAAACCATAGACCCAGGAGATCACATGAACGCCCCTTTTAAAACCACCCTGAAAATGATGGCTGTGGCAGTGTCCGCCGCCTGCGCGCTGGGTGCAGCCTCGACTGCATCGGCACAAGTCTCCGGCGATGTCGTCAAGATCGGTTTCATCACCGATGTCTCCGGTCTGTATTCCGACATCGATGGACAGGGCGGTGCTGAAGCGATCAAGATGGCCATTGCCGACTTCGGCGGCACCGTACTCGGCAAGAAGATCGAACTGCTGACAGCCGATCATCAGAACAAGGCCGACATCGCTGCCAGCAAGGCGCGCGAATGGTTCGACCAGCAGGGCGTGGACATGCTGATCGGCGGCACCAATTCCGGTACCGGCCTGGCGACCTCGAAAGTAGCCCTCGAAAAGAAGAAGCTGTATGTATCGATCGGTGCCGGTACCGCCCGTCTGACCAATGAAGAGTGCTCGCCTTACACCGTGCACTATGCCTACGACACCGTGGCCCTGGCCAAGGGTACAGGCGGCGCGGTCGTCAAGCAGGGTGGCAAGAGCTGGTACTTCCTGACCGCTGATTATGCATTCGGCGCATCGCTCGAAGGTGACACGGCAACGGTCGTCAAAGCCAACGGCGGCACGGTGGCCGGTTCGGTCAAGCATCCATTGTCGGCCTCGGACTTTTCGTCCTTCATGTTGCAGGCACAGGCTTCGAAAGCCCAGATCCTGGGCCTGGCCAACGCTGGCGGCGACACCATCAATTCGATCAAGGCAGCCAATGAATTCGGCGTGACCAAGACGATGAAGCTGGCCGGCCTGCTGATGTTCATTACCGATGTCCATTCCCTCGGTCTGAATCTGACGCATGGCATGTACCAGACCGACAGCTGGTACTGGGACACCAACGACGAAACCCGCAAGTGGGCCCGCCGCTACTTCGAAAAAATGAAGAAGATGCCGACCAGCCTGCAGGCTGCGGACTATTCGGCCACCACCCAGTACCTGAATGCGGTCAAGGCCACCGGCTCCGACAGCCCGGAAAAGATCCTGGCGTACTGGAAGACCGCCAAGGTGAACGACATGTATGCCAAGAACGGTTATTTCCGCGCCGACGGCAGCATGATTCACGACATGATTTTGCTGCAGGTGAAGGAACAGAAGGATTCCAAGTATCCATGGGATTACTACAAGGTGGTGCAGACGATTCCTGGCGAGCAGGCGTTTACCACCAAAGCCGAAACCAAGTGTGCCGCCTGGAAATAATCAGCTGGCCGATGGCCTGATGCCGATACGCTGGTAGCACAGGCCACCGGCGCCACCCGGTATCGGGCGCTTTTCAGTCGACTCCTTCGACGCCCTCGATTCATTCGATTCAATCAAATGGCGCGCCCGACCTGGTCGGACACGCGCCATGTCACGTAACTGCTGAGACCCGATGGAAATTTTCGGCATTCCCCTGCAAGCGATGATGAGCCAGCTGTTGCTGGGCCTGGTCAACGGTTCGTTCTACGCCATGCTCTCGCTCGGGCTGGCCGTGATTTTTGGTTTGCTCAACGTGATCAACTTCGCGCACGGCGCGTTGTACATGATGGGTGCTTTCTTTGCCTGGATGGGTCTGACCTATTTCGGCCTCAATTATTGGGTGATGCTGGTGGCGGCGCCCTTGCTGGTGGGCGCCTTCGGCATCGTGGTCGAAAAAACCATGCTGCGCTGGCTCTACAAGCTGGACCATTTGTATGGTCTCTTGCTGACCTTCGGCATCACGCTCATGCTCGAGGGTCTGTTCCGCTCCTACTATGGCGTCTCCGGCCAGCCGTATTCGGTGCCGGAGCAACTCGCCGGCGCCACCGATCTGGGCTTCATGGTGCTGCCGAATTATCGCGCCTGGGTGGTGGTGGCATCGTTGATCGTGTGCTTTGCGACCTGGTTCGTGATCGAGAAAACCAAGCTGGGTGCCTACCTGCGCGCCGGCACGGAAAACCCGAAACTGGTCGAAGCCTTCGGCATCAACGTGCCGCTGATGGTCACGCTCACTTATGGCTTCGGCGTCGCACTGGCAGCGTTTGCCGGCGTTCTGGCCGCGCCGGTGATCCAGGTCTCGCCGCTGATGGGGTCGAATTTGATCATCACCGTGTTTGCCGTGGTGGTCATCGGCGGCATGGGGTCGATCCTGGGCTCGATCGTCACCGGCCTGGCGCTCGGCATCGTCGAAGGACTGACCCGCGTCTTTTATCCGGAAGTCTCGGCGACCGTCGTCTTCATCATCATGGCCATCGTTCTGATGATCCGTCCGGCTGGTTTGTTCGGCAAGGAAAAATAAATAATGAACAAGAAAATTGGCTACGCGATCGTATTCGCGGCACTGCTGGCAGCGCCCTTCGTGATGTATCCGGTGTTCCTGATGAAGGTGATGTGCTTCGTCCTGTTCGCCTGCGCCTTCAACCTGCTGATCGGATTTACCGGGCTGCTGTCGTTCGGCCACGCGGCGTTCTTCGGCAGTGCAGGCTACGTGGCAGGGTATGCGTTGACGGCGCTGGGGCTGCCGGCGGAAGTGGGAATCATTCTCGGCACACTCGCCGGCGCCTTGATCGGCCTGGTGATGGGCAGCCTGGCGATTCGCCGGCAGGGTATTTATTTCACGATGATCACGCTGGCACTGGCGCAGATGCTGTATTTCGTCTGCCTGCAGGCGAAGTTCACCGGTGGCGAGGATGGCTTGCAGGGTGTCCCGCGCGGCAAATTGCTCGGGATGTTCAACCTGGAAAACGATCTGCTGATGTACTACGTGGTCATGGCGATCGTGGTCGGCGGCTTTGCGCTGATCGCACGGATCGTGCATTCCCCGTTCGGGCAGGTGCTGAAAGCTATCAAGGAAAATGAACCGCGCGCGATTTCGCTCGGCTACGACGTCGATCGCTACAAACTTTTGGCCTTCGTGTTGTCCACCGCGCTGGCCGGTCTGGCAGGCTCGATGAAGACACTGGTGCTGGGCTTTGCGACCCTGTCGGACGTGCAC
>JAYUWF010000272.1:0-4235 GCA_043753685.1 Herminiimonas sp. | reverse complement strand
CCGCTGCTGTGGCACTACCCGTATCCCGAACAAGTCCAGTCCGATCGGTTCTACCGGCAGTGGATGCGCAGGTACCGCAGTGAGTGGCTGAGGCAGGTGAAGTCCGATTTCGCGTGGGGGATACTGGCCGTTCTGGCCTTTCGTCAGGGCGATCTGGAGTCGGCGGCTTGCTGGCGCCGCGAAGCCCGAGCCTTTCGACGCACGTCGCACTGGACGGTGACGGACGAAGTCGCCGAGCAGATCCTTTTGCGGAATCGAATCGAGCCAGCCAAACCAAATACGAAGTGCTGAATTCGTGACAACGAGTCCAGCGTTCTGCCTGCCGGCATGGCGCACTACTGGGCTTTTTACTCGTGTTCCCGAATCCGGTTGAGCGCTTCGTCGATGCGCTCGACGGCGATGATCGTCAAACCCTCGATCTTCTGCTTCGGCGCGTTTGCCTTCGGTATCAGTGCGATCGAAAATCCGAGCTTGGCCGCTTCCCGCAAGCGCTCCTGGCCCCTCGGCGCGGGCCGGATTTCTCCGGCCAACCCGACTTCGCCGAACACCACCAGGCCGCGCGGCAAGGGCTTGCTGCGCATCGAGGAATGGATCGCCAGCAGCACCGCCAGATCGGCCGCCGGTTCGGTGATCTTCACGCCACCGACCGCATTGATGAAGACATCCTGATCAAAGGCCGCGATGCCGGCATGCCGGTGCAGAACCGCCAGCAGCATCGCCAGCCGATTCTGTTCCAGACCGACCGACAGGCGCCGCGCGTTCGGCAAGTGGGACGTATCGACCAGCGCCTGGATTTCCACCAGCAGCGGACGGGTGCCTTCCTGCGTGACCATGACGCAGGCGCCGGGCACCGGATTGTCGTGTTGCGACAGGAACAGGGCCGATGGATTGGAGACACCCTTCAAGCCTTTTTCTGTCATGGCGAAAACGCCGAGCTCATTGACGGCGCCGAAACGGTTCTTGATCGCGCGCACCAACCGGAAGCTCGAGTGCGTATCGCCTTCAAAATACAGCACCGTGTCGACGATGTGCTCCAGCACCCGCGGTCCGGCCAGCGCGCCCTCCTTCGTGACATGGCCGACCATGATGATGGTGATGCCGGTCTGCTTGGCAACGCGGGTCAGTTGTGCCGCGCACTCGCGCACCTGGGCCACCGAGCCGGGCGCCGAACTGAGCGCATCCGAATACACGGTCTGGATCGAATCGATGACGGCAACGTCGGGCCGATGCTCGGCCAGCGTGGCGAGAATTTTTTCCAGCTGAATCTCCGCCTGCAGTTTCAGCCCACCGGCATCCAGCACCAGGCGTCGCGCACGCAGCGCGATCTGTGCACCGGATTCCTCGCCACTGACGTACAGCACTTTTTTGATCCGCGACATGTTGGCCAGTGCCTGCAGCAACAGGGTCGACTTCCCGATGCCGGGGTCGCCGCCGATCAGCACCACGCCGCCGGCCACTAGCCCACCACCCAGCACCCGGTCGAATTCCTCGATGCCGGTGCCAAAACGCGGCACGTCGACCGCTTCGATATCGGCCAGGCTGAGCACAGGCGCGGTTTGCGCCAGGCCCTGATGCTGCACAGAATAGCGGTTGCCGCCGCCAGTTTCGACGATGCTTTCCACCAGCGTGTTCCACTGTCCGCAAGCGGGACACTGTCCGGTCCATTTGTTGGTCACGCCACCGCATTCGGTACAGCTGAAATTTGTCTTTGCCTTGGCCATTGTCGTGTTTCGGAATCAGCGTTAAGTTCAGCGTCAAAGCGGTTGGGTGTCTTCGAGCATGCGTACTCGGGGCGCCACGGCGCACATCAATTCATAACCGATGGTGCCGGCTGCCGTGGCCACCTCGTCGATCGGCAAGCCGCGTCCCCACAGAATCACGTCGCTGCCGACCCGGGCCTGCGGCACCGACGTCAGATCCACCATCAGCATGTCCATCGATACCCGGCCGACCAGCGCGGTGCGGATGCCGTCGACCAGTACCGGCGTGCCGTCCGGCGCATGGCGCGGATAACCGTCGGCGTATCCACACGCCACCACGCCGATGCGCATTGGCCGCGGCGCGATGAAGCGGCTGCCATAGCCGACTGCGTCGCCGGTGTGGATCGATTGGGTGCCGATCAGTTCCGAACGCAATGTCATGGCCGGCAACAGGCCGAAATCGGCGGCACTCTTCAAACCCGGCGAGCCGCCATACAACATGATGCCGGGCCGGATCCAGTCGGCGGCCAGTTCCGGATGCAGCAGATCGGTGGCCGAATTGGCCAGCGTGCGCGGCGCCTCCAGTGCGCGGCTGCTGGCGTCGAAACAAGCGACCTGCTTCGCCACTGGCAGCGCGGTTTCTCCCGCCGCATCCGCATTGGCCAGGTGGGTCATGAGGCTAATGTGGCGCACGCTGGGCAGTGCGCGCAAACGTTCGAATGCGCTGCGATACGCCGCCGGCGCAAAGCCCAGCCGGTTCATGCCGCTGTTGAGTTTCAGATGCAGGTCGAGCGGCGCGGTAATGCCGCTTTCGCGCGTGGCTTGCTCCAGCATGCGCAGTTGTTCTTCGCAATGCACCGCGCAATCGAGTCCGTGCCGCACCGCCGTGGCCAGGTCCGCCGCATCGAAAAACCCTTCCAGAAGCAGGATCGGTTTCTGCCATCCGGCTTCGCGCAAGAGTACGGCATTCTCCGGTTCGATCAGCGCCAGACCGTCGGCAGCCGCGAATCCGCGCAAGCCATTGAGCAATCCATGTCCGTAGGCATTCGCCTTGACGACCGCCCATACTTTTGCGTCACCGGCGCGACGCGCCGCCAGGTCGAGATTGTGCTGCATTGCAGCAGTGTGGATGGTTGCGAGGAGCGGCCTGGGCATGACTAAAGCTAAGTTTTAGAAGAGGTTAATGCAATAGACTCATATTTTACTTGAGCTAGCTGCGGCTGGCCCCGCAAATCGCCGGCGAAACGATGCTTTCATGGTATAAAGCAAGCCGAGACATTTTGTTAGACTTGACATTCGAATGAAACGCGGTTTCTACACCATCATGGCAGCGCAGTTTTTTTCTTCGCTCGCCGACAATGCTCTGCTGATCGCCGCCATTTCTTTGTTGACGCAAATGAATTCGCCGGCCTGGATGACACCGCTTCTGAAGCTGTTTTTCGTCCTGTCTTATGTGCTGCTGGCGGCCTTCGTCGGCGCCTTCGCCGATGCGTTGCCAAAGGGCCGCGTCATGTTCATCACCAACCTGGTCAAGATCGTCGGTTGCGGCATGATGTTCGCCAATGTGCATCCCCTGATCGCCTACGCGGTGGTCGGTTTCGGCGCTGCCGCCTACTCGCCGGCCAAGTACGGCATCCTCACCGAATTGCTGCCTGCTGACAAACTGGTTGCGGCCAATGGCTGGATCGAAGGCCTGACCGTGGTGTCGATCATCCTGGGTACGGTGCTGGGTGGTGCGCTGATCAATCCGCATGTCTCGACACGGCTCCTGAATTTCGATTTCCCGTTGATCGATACCGGCATCGACACGCCGACCGAAGCGGCCCTGACGGTCATCATGGTCATCTACCTGGCATCGACCCTGATCAGCCGCAGCATCCCCGATACGGGCGCGCGCTATCCGCACCAGGAACGCAGCCCCTTGCGCCTGATCGCCGATTTTGCCAATTGCTATTCGGTTCTGTGGCACGACAAGCTGGGCCAGATCTCACTGGCCGTCACCACATTGTTCTGGGGCGCGGCGGCTGCGCTGCAGTTCATCGTGCTGAAATGGGCCGAGAAATCACTCCACATGCCGCTTGACAAGGCCGCCATCCTGCAAGGCGTCACCGCCATCGGCGTCGCGCTCGGCGCGGTGGCAGCGGCCCGTTTCGTTCCATTGAAAAAATCCCTGTCGGTCATGCCACTCGGTGTCGGCATGGGGGTGATCGTGATGCTGATGACGTTGGTAAACGACGTTGCGATGGCGTATCCCCTGCTCATCGTCATCGGCGGTCTGTCGGGCTATTATCTGGTGCCGATGAATGCGTTGCTGCAGCACCGGGGCCATGTTCTGCTGAGTGCTGGTCACTCGATCGCGGTCCAGAATTTCAACGAGAATCTGTCGGTGCTGACGATGCTGGTGCTGTATGCGCTGATGGTCAAACTGAATGTCGACGTCAACTATGTGATCATCATGTTCGGCCTGTTTGTCTCCTCGGTCATGCTGATCATCATGCGCAAGCATGCTGCCAACCAGCGCGAGCACGATTCGCT
>JAYUWF010000271.1:0-4239 GCA_043753685.1 Herminiimonas sp. | reverse complement strand
CTTCGACGGTGCAATCCGGCAGCGTACCGGTGATCGCTTTCAATGCCGTGGTCTTGCCAGCGCCATTGGCGCCGATCAGGGTGATCAATTCGCCGCGGTTGACTTCGAGGTCGATTCCCTTGACGGCCTGGATGCCGCCGTAGGCCACACGCAGGCCGGTAATCTTCAGGACGTTCTCGGTCATCAGTGCGATCCCCCCAGGTAAGCTTCGATCACGGCAGGATTTTTCTGTACCTCGGCCGGCACGCCTTCGGCAATCGGCTTGCCGTAGTCGAGCACCGTCATGCGGTCACACAAGCCCATCACCAGTTTCACATCGTGTTCGATCAAGAGAATGGTCTTGCCTTCCGCCTTGATCTTCACAAGCAATTCACGCAGGCCCAATTTTTCGGTGGCGTTCATGCCGGCGGCGGGTTCGTCCAATGCCAACAGCTTCGGTTCGGTGGCGAGCGCGCGGGCAATCTCCAGGCGCCGCTGGTCGCCGTACGACAAGTGGCGCGCGGTGCGCTGGGCGAAGCGTGCAATGCCGACGAAGTCCAGCAATTCCATCGCTCGCTGGCGAATGCCGGCTTCTTCCAGACGCGCCGCCCGGTGATGAAAGACAGCGCCGAAGACGCCCTGGCAGGTGCGTACGTGGCGACCGACCATGACGTTTTCCAGCGCCGTCATTTCGTTGAATAGGCGGATGTTTTGAAACGTGCGGGCAATCCCGGCCTTGGCCACTTCATGCGGCGCCGAGGGCGAATAGGCAATCCCACCCAGTTCGAAGCTGCCGGAATCGGGCTGGTACAGGCCAGTAATGACATTGAAAAAAGTCGTCTTGCCGGCGCCGTTCGGCCCGATCAGGCCGTAGATCTGGCCTTGGCGGATATTCACGCTGACGTCGGAGAGCGCCTGCAAGCCGCCGAAGCGCTTGTTGACGCCTGCAATCTTGAGCATGATCGGCGGCTCGGCGCCGCCCGCATGGGTACCGTTCGCGATGGTGGCAGTGGTCGTGGTTGCAGTCATCATTGCTCCTCAGACTGCCACGACATCGGTCGATTTGGCCGGCTGGTCGACGTCGGCATCGGGCCGGTTTTCCGTCTTCGGGGAGGGCCACAATCCGGCCGGGCGCTTGAGCATGATGACCACCATCGCCAGGCCATAGAGCAACTGGCGCAAGACTTCGGCGTCGATCAGGATCTTGCCGAATATCGCTCGCTGGACCGGCTCGACGGTATGGCGCAATACTTCGGGCAAGGCGGCCAGAATCGCACCACCCAGGATCACGCCCGGAATATGGCCCATTCCGCCCAGGACCACCATCGCCAGCACCGCGATCGATTCTGTGAGCGAAAACGATTCGGGTGACACGAAGCCTTGAAACGCCGCAAACATCGAACCGGCCACGCCGCCGAACGAGGCGCCCATGGCAAACGCCAGCAGCTTGATGTTGCGGGTATTGATGCCCATGGCCTTGGCAGCGATCTCGTCTTCCCGAATGGCGACGAAGGCACGCCCGAGCCGCGAATCCTGCAAGCGGATCGTCACGAAGATGATGCCGATGCACAGCAGCAGGAACAGGAAATAGTAGGCGTTCACCGAGGGCATCGAAAAATTCCCGATGTAGACCGTCGCCTTGGAACCGGATTCACCGGCCAGCGACACACCGAAGATGCGGATCGGATCGATCAGGTTGATGCCTTGCGGACCGTTGGTGATATTGACCGGCGCATTCAGGTTGTTCATGAAGATGCGAATGATTTCGCCGAAGCCGAGCGTGACAATGGCCAGATAGTCGCCACGCAGCTTCAGGGTCGGCGCGCCCAGCAGCGCGCCGAACAGGCCGGCCAGCGCCGCGCCCATCGGCACGATCAGCCACACCGACAAGTGGATGCCGTCCTTGGCGATCTCGGGTCCGAATATCCACAGCAAGGCATTGCCGACCAGCGGATAGTTATTGACGAACGATTCCAGGACTACGGCGAATTGCGGTGACGCCAGCAGCGCGGTCATGTACGCACCCAGCGCGTAGAAGGCGATGTAACCAAGGTCCAGCAAGCCGGCGAACCCGACCACGATGTTCAAGCCGAGCGCCAGCATGATGTAGAGCAGCGCAAAGTCCATGATGCGTACCCATGAATTGCCAAAATTCGAGGCAACGAAGGGGAATACCAGCAATACCAGACCCAACAGCGCCAGGCTGACGTAAGTCCGGCGCGGACTGTTCTTGATGTCGAAATAATTTGCCATGGCAGCTTCCGGTCGGTTAGCTTCGGTTCACGAGTAAGAGATCAGAAAAATCGGGAAAAACATCGCGCGAACGCAGGCCAGGCAGCGGCACAGTTTCGACCCATCAGGCGCGGTCGGCGACCCGCTCGCCCATGATGCCGGACGGTCGCAGCGTCAGGACAATGATCAGGACCACGAACGCGAAGATGTCCTGGTACTGGCTGCCGAGGAAATTGCCGGTCAGGTCACCGATGTATCCGGCGCCCAGGCTCTCGATCAATCCCAGAAGGATGCCGCCGACCATGGCGCCGTAGATATTGCCGATGCCGCCCAGGACCGCAGCGGAAAACGCTTTCAAACCGGGAACGAATCCCATGGCGAATTGGGCCGAAGCGTAGGTCGCGCCCCACATGACCCCTGCCACCGCCGCCAATGCCGCACCGATGGCAAAGGTCATGACGATGACGCGATTGGAATCGACGCCCATCAGGCCAGCCACCCGCGGGTTTTCCGCGGTGGCCCGCATCGCACGTCCCATGCGGGTTTTTTCCACCATGAAGACCAGGCCCAGCATCGAGACCGTGGCCAGCACCAGCAACATGACCTGGGTCGGCGTAATCAGCGCACCGAAGACGTGGTACGACTCTGACGGCATGACTTGCGGAAAGGGAATCGGGCTGCGGCCCCAGATCATCATCGCAAAGGTCTGCAGCAGGATCGATACGCCAATGGCGGTGATCAGAGGCGCCAGACGCGGCGCATTGCGCAGGCGGCGATAAGCGACGCGCTCGATGAGCAGGTTGACGGCAACGCACACCGGAATCGCACCGACTATGGCGATGCCGAGCTTGACGATTCCCGGCAAGCCGGGCGCCACGCTCTGCACAATTTTCAGGATGGTGATGCCGGCCATGGCGCCGATCATCAACACATCGCCGTGGGCGAAGTTAATCAGGTTCAGCACGCCGTAGACCATCGTGTAACCCAGCGCCACCAATGCATACATGCTGCCAAGGACCAGGCCGTTGACGATCTGTTGAATGAATGTATCCATGGGTTCCAGTTATCGTTATAAGTATCGGCCTGCGCTGCCGGTGCTGCCCGTGCTACCAGTACGAAAAGGCGCGGCAGTTGTTCACGAGTAGTAAAAACCTTCAGCAATAATCGTTCCTGCAATCATCCACCACACGGAGCGATGCCTGTCGCCCTGGAATCGGGCGGATTATACCCAACGTGTTTCGGTGAGCGGCGTTATTTCTTAAACTCTAAGCAATAGATTCGATGCGGCCGCCGGTGGCCGACGCGCCGTTTGCGAACCGGGTCAGGCCGACTTGACCAGGCCTCTCGGCAACGGAAAGGTCACGAATTCCTGCGCCCCATCGAGCACCCGCACGCTTTTCGCACCGAGCACCTTGAGGCGATCGATCACGGCTTGGACCAGGACTTCGGGTGCCGACGCGCCCGCAGTGACGCCGACCCGCACCACCTGTTCGAGCCAGGCAGGATCGATTTGTGAGGCGTTGTCGACCATGTAAGCAGGGGTGCCCATTTTTTCGGCGACTTCGCGCAAGCGGTTGGAATTCGAACTGTTCGGGCTGCCGACCACGATGACCACGTCGACCTGGGGCGCCATGAACTTGACGGCTTCTTGGCGGTTGGTGGTGGCATAACAGATGTCACCCTTCTTCGGCTCGGCGATCAGGGGAAACCGCTGCTTGAGGGCACCGATGATGTCGGCCGTGTCGTCCACCGACAAGGTGGTCTGGGAAACGTAGGCCAAAAGCGCCGGGTCGCGTACGTTCAAGCGCGCGACATCGTCGACCGTTTCCACCAGATGCATGCCGTGTTCTGCCTGGCCCATTGTGCCCTCCACCTCGGGATGGCCGTCGTGTCCGATCATGACGATCTCGCGCTCTTCCCGGCGCATCTTGGCGACTTCCACGTGGACCTTCGTGACCAGCGGGCAGGTGGCGTCGAAAACTCGCAAGCACGGCCCTGTGCTTCGGCCTGGATCGCCTTGGAGACGCC
>JAYUWF010000270.1:0-12817 GCA_043753685.1 Herminiimonas sp. | reverse complement strand
AATGCCAGGTCGTCCGAGGATTCGGCGAGGAGCGCCACTTCATCGTCGCTGAAGTCGTCGTTATTGACGGAATAGATCGCAAGCGCGCCGATGATTTTTCCGGCGATTGTGATGGGCGTCGCAATACACGAACCGACGATGGCCGTCTCTGCTCCCCAGGGAGCATATCCCGGTTGCTCCTCCAGCTTGCGCATGACACACGGTTTGCCGGTGCGGATCGCGGTTGCGACCGCAGTCGATGCCTGCGGATTGCCCCCGCCGTCCTTTGCGATCTTGGAAAGTGCCGGCATGCCCCCGCGGTGCCCGGACTGTGCAACCGGTTCGAGAAATCCGCCTGGTACGTGCGACGTGTACCAGACGCATGCCATGTGGTAGCCGCCGGCAGCCACGATCGCCTGACACATGCTATCGCGCAGATCGGCCTCGTCGGCGGCATGCAGCAGGCAGCGGTTACCTGCGCTGAGCGTTCGCAAGGCGCGGCTGACATGTTCGAGTTCATGCACATGCTGCTTCAACTGGTTGTTGAGCGACTGGATATGGTGCTCGGAGCGCTTGCGCAGGGTGATATCGGTACCCAGGATGTAACAGCCAACCACAATGTGCTTGTGATTGAACTTGGGCACGTAATTCATCATTTGCCAGACACCCGGAAATGGCTGCCAGTCAATGGTGTTTTCTTCGCCGCGGAGCGCTCTGGCGATCAGCGGCGAAGCAATCGCATAGCGCTCTTCGCCCAGGATTTCACATACCGTGAAGCCAATGACTTCGTGCGAGTCAAAACGATCGACATACCCTCGATTTGCGTAAACATAGCGCTGCTCGACATTGACGAAAGCAATGATGGCCGGCACGCTGCCGATGACACCCATCAGGTGGTCCTGGCTTTCTCGCAGTTCGGCGGTTCGTTCCTCGACTCTTTGTTCAAGCAATATATTTTGGGCGTGAATCGACTGTCGTGCCTGGCGGGCACTGGACTCGTCGCGAAATACGAGAACCATTCCCATGATCCGGCCATCGCGGTCGCGGATCGGCGCACCGGTGTCGGCAATCGGTGTTTCGCGGCCGTCACGGGCAACCAGCGTGGTGTGTCCCGACGGCGTGGTGACTTCACCAGTGGCGAGCACCGAGGCCACTGCCGACTTGGCGGTTTCGCGAGAATGTTCATCGATGATGCGCAACACCTCGCTGGCCGGCCGACCCCGGGCCAGTTCAAGCGTCCAGCCGGTCAGCTGTTCTGCCAGCGCATTCATCCGTACGATGCGCCCATCCGTGTCGGTCGCCAGCACTGCATCGCCGATCGAGCGCAGGGTAGTCGACAGCTGCTCCTCGGTTTCAGCCAGGGCCCGCAGGTTGGCTTGCGTTCGGCGCGACTGGCCCCGCATGACGAGGTACGTACTCAAGAGCAGCGCACTCAATACAACCGCCGCCGCCGCGTTCGTCATGACGACGTTTCGATTGGCCTGCAGTTCATCGTCGACGCGCTTGGCAAGCAGTCGGCATTCTTCCGCCTCCATCTCATGCAACAAACTGTACATGCGCTCCCGCGTTAGCTTCAAAGGCGCCGTGCCGATGAACTTCGCCGCTGTCGCAGTTCCTTCAGCAATCCGAATCCGTGCGGTTTCTCGCGATATTGCCAGCCGTTCGTCAATTACCTCACGCAGCAGCCTGAAGAGTTCCTGCTGCGTCGCCGTATCTGTGACCAGGGATTTAATACGCTGCAAGGTGATTTCGCGAGCGGCCACCGTGGCGTCGCGTTCCGCAAGCAACCACGTCTCGCCGGTCAGCCTGAAATTCTGCGTGGTCAGTTCAATGTTGAGGCCATCGGTTTCAACGCGCGAAAGGCTGTGGAGCAATTCATGCGTATGGGCGACTTCCTGGCTTGCTTCGATCGCGTTACTGGTAACTGTCCACGTCGCTACAGCAAGACCGGTCGCAACGATGACGGCAGCGCAAAACGCCGCCAAAGTCTTTTGCTCGGTCGAAAAATTTTGGTCCAATTAATTGTTTCCCGTAACGAAGCGTGATTCGACTCAGCAAATGGAACCAGCCGCGTCTCCGTCCACAGGTTTTGAGTAAGCCATCTGTAGGGCGTGCGTGCAACCCTAAGTAATTCGTGCACTTCTACTGTCAGGATGGCGTGCCTTGATGCCACTCGGGCGAGGAATTTTCTTATAAGAAACAGGTCTTTGTCCTACGACTGCCGCGCCTTTTCCGTTACCTCGCACGGTCAATTCGGAAAATTCAGCAATCCCAAAAGAAAATTTACGGGTTTGAATTGCCTTCTGCTGACCGGAACAAGAAATTTTCCTGTTTCTTATAGGCAATTTCCTCGGCCAAATGCGCATGTCCTTCGCCTACCCTTTCATATTGCACGATTCATTCAACCGAGGCCGCCATGAAATTTTCCAATTTAAAACTCGGCACGAAACTGTATCTCGGCTTTGGCTTGCTGGTTCTTTTCGTACTGATCCTGTCGGCGTCGAGTCTGATACAGACAAAAGGCATCAGCGAACTGATGAAAATGCAGACCGAACTGCGCACGCAAAAGCTCGAGCAGCTTTACGTGATGCGCGAATCGCTTGATCAGACCGGGCTGGCCGCGCGCAACGCCTATGTCTTCCCCGATGAAAAAAACGCCAATGCCGAGCTGGACCTGGTCGACAAGGACAAGGCGACGTATCTGCTCGCGCTGCAGAAAGTCGCGCCACTGTTCGCCGATAACGCGGACTTTGCCAAGGTGCAGAAGGGTTTGCTGCAGATGGCAGAGGAACTGAAGCGGCCGCGCCAGTACCGTGCAGAAAAGAAAATGGCCGAATTCGGCGAATTCCTGGTCAAGGAATGCAGTCCCCTTCGGCGGCAGATCGTGGCGGACATGGATGTGATCCTGAAGTCGGTGCAGTCAGCCGTGGATGCGCAGACGGCCGGTGCCGAACAGTCGATCGCCACGTCGACGATCTTTACCTGGGTAACTTCCGCGATTGCGGTGCTCTTGAGCGTCGTCGTCGCCTGGCTCACGGCACGCAGCATCACGGTACCGGTCAATGAAGCCGTGAAGGTTGCAAGGACGGTCGCCACCGGCGACCTGACCAGCAACATCGTCGTCACATCGAAAGACGAAACGGGGCAGCTGTTGCAGGCCTTGAAGGACATGAATGGAAGCCTGGCAAAGATGGTTACCGAAGTCAGGATCAGCACCGAAACGATTTCCACGGCATCGTCTGAAATCGCTTCCGGCAACCTCGACCTGTCTTCGCGTACCGAGCAGCAGGCTGCCTCGCTGGAAGAGACTGCATCGTCGATGGAAGAGCTGACGTCGACCGTCAAACAGAATACGGAAAACGCCGCGCAGGCCAACAAGATGGCGCAGGTCGCTTCCGAAGTCGCCGCACGTGGTGGCGCCGTGGTGCTGAAGGTGGTGGATACGATGACGGCGATCGACGCCTCTGCCAAGAAAATTGCCGACATCATCAGTGTCATCGACGGCATCGCGTTCCAGACAAATATTCTGGCCCTGAATGCCGCGGTCGAAGCCGCGCGAGCAGGTGAGCAGGGTCGCGGCTTTGCTGTCGTGGCCACCGAAGTGCGCAATCTTGCACAACGCTCGGCTGCAGCCGCAAAGGAAATCAAGGGCCTGATCAACGATTCGGTTGAAAATGTCGAAGCCGGCAGCAAGCTGGTAACCGAAGCGGGCCGCACGATGGGTGAGATCGTCGATAGCATCCGCAGTGTCACCGACATCATGTCCGGCATTGCGGCAGCGTCGATCGAACAGAGTGCCGGTATCGAACAGGTCAATCAGGCGGTCGGCCAGATGGATCAGGTCACGCAGCAGAATGCGGCGCTGGTCGAAGAAGCGGCGGCGGCGGCCGCGTCGCTACAGGACCAGGCGTATGGCCTGACGCAACAGATGGCCAACTTCAGGATAGAGGCCGGTAGCCATGCCGATCGGCCGGCGCCATCACGGGCAGCTACCACCCAAGCCCGTCCGACCGTCCGCAAAACCGCTGCCCGCAGCCAAGGGCTGCTCGCCGCTGCGCCAGCCAGGCGAATTGCGCCTGCGCTAAAAGGTGCTGGTGACAGCGCCGAGTGGGAACAATTCTGATGCTTCGTCGTCAGCGGCGATCGCAAGCATCCTTTCAGCACGACGCAGCGCCGTTTTGTTACCATAATGAATGTTTACCTTACGACAGCAACAGTGAAGCGGATTCATCGCTCTTATAACGGGCTCGGACTGATTCCGCAATTCCTACTTCTTATGGTGGTTTGCCTGCCACTTGCATGGGGTGTAATTGGCGTCGGATTAATTCATCTGCGCCATGTTGCAGAAAACGAGAGTAATCGTGACGTCTCCAATGTTTCGCGCGTGTATGCCGAAGAAGTGGATGCGACAGTCGGCATGATTGATCTTTCGCTCATTGGATTACGTGCCCACTGGCTACGCAATCGGCAGGAATTTCCAGCGATCCTGGAAAATTTCAATGGCCTGGTCAAAGACAAGCTGTTCCTGCAGATTGCGTTCACCGACGCCCGCGGCATCATGGTGTTTTCAAGTGCCGATCCGGGCGCCGGTGCATTGGACTTGAGTGACCGCGAACATGTCCGAATCCATCTGAACGAGCGCAGGGACAAGCTTTTCGTCAGCAAGCCGGTACTCGGGCGCGTCTCGAGGAAATGGTCGGTGCAATTCACCAGGCCGGTCTACACCGCTGACGGCGTGTTTGACGGCGTCATCGTGGCGTCCGTCGCGCCGGCTTATCTTTCCCGGCTCTACGAGCAAATCGATCTTGGGGCAGGCGCATCGATCGTGCTGGCGCGCGCTGATGGGGCGGTCCTGGCCCAAACCCGGCGCCCGACAGAAAACCTGAAATTGGAATCGATGCTGACCGGCCCGGCGTTTGGCGCACCGCAAGGCGCCACTTCCGGCAGCTATCTGGGCGTATCGCAAATCGATGGCGTTGCGCGTTTCTTCGCCTGGCGCCATCTTGAGCGGAATGGCCTGGTCGTCATCGTTGGCCAGTCCGTCGACGATGCGTATGCTGCCTATTCCGGCCAGCGCAACATGTATCTCGGCGTTGGCATGGCGGGGTCAATCCTGCTGGTGCTGCTTGGCTATAGCGCCTTGCACGCGGCGTCCATGCGTCGTCGAATCGCGAAGGCGCTGGCCAGTGCAGAGGCGCTGTGGAAGTTTGCTCTTGAAGGCGCGGGCGATGGCGTCTGGGACTGGGATTTCGATAGCCGAACGGTGACCTTGTCAAGTCGCGCGGTAGCGATTCTCCAGGCCGATAGCGAAATCCAGGCATGCACCGCTGTAGCCTTGCAAGCAATTATTCATCCGGAAGACTGGAAGCGCGTGCACCAGGCGCTGCAGGCCTATTTCGATGGCAAGACACCTGCGTACGTAGTCGAACATCGCGTCAGGGCGCGCGATGGCTGGACGTGGATCCTGTTACGTGGCATGGTGGTCGAACGCACAGAGAACGGCACGCCGATGCGCATGGTCGGCACCTTCAGCGATATTTCCGATCGCAAGGCCAAGGACGAAATCATCGCGCATCAGTCACAACATGATTCACTGACCGGGCTACCTAACCGACTGCTGCTGAGCGATCGATTGAACCAGGCCCTGACCAGGGCGCGTCGTGAGAGCACCAAACTGGCGCTCGTCTATTTCGATCTCGATAAGTTCAAACCGGTGAACGATACCTATGGCCATGAAGTCGGCGACAATCTGCTGAAGGCCGTCGCTGGCAGGTTGCGCGAACGCCTGCGTGGAGTCGACAGCATCGCGCGGGTCGGCGGTGATGAATTCGTCTTGTTGTTGCCTGATGTTCGAGAAGAAGCGGACGCCGTCATCGTTGCATCCATTATTCTGGACCTGCTCAATACGCCCTTCGAGGTCGACGGCTTTTTGTTGCAGATTTCCAGCAGCATCGGGATCGCGACCTATCCGACCGATGGCGAGGACGAGGCCTCATTATTGCGATGTGCCGATCGCGCCATGTACCAGGCAAAAGCCGGCGGACGAAATCAGATTCGAATTTATCAGGAAAATTAATCAGCCGTAGCGAAGAGCCCGTCCACTCAGCCGGTCTCCTTGCGATCTCGCTTCAGAAATTTCCGCCGCCGCTCTTGCCTCGTCTAGAGCATTTCGTAATGGCATATCCGCGCTACGCACCGCTTCGCACCACATTGCGGCGTTGCAGCTCGCTTGTGTGGCCCGCCACACGGTGCTCACTGCGCCTTGGACTGCGGCCCGAATCGATACGCATCCCGAATACACCATTTCGAATTCTGCTCTAGTCGACCTTGCTCACCATGCCGTGTCTGACAGCGAGCAGCACCAGGCCCACCAGGTCTCGCACACCAACCCGCTCCATGATCTGTGCGCGATGCGCTGCGACGGTTTTCTCGCTCAGGTCGAGTTCGAAGGCGATCTCTTTCGTCCCTTTGCGATCGACGATCATGGTCAGTATCTGCAACTGCCTCGGCGTTAGCGATTGCAAGGGACCTTGCGGCGTGTCAACCGGCCGGACAAACCGTTCGATCATCTTGGTCGAAACGGCGGGGCTCAGATAAGTTTCGCGGCGCGTGATTGCCTGCAGGGCGATTTCGAGTTCGGCCGGCGCGGCTTCCTTGAGCAGATACGCTGATGCGCCCAGCCGCAGCGCTTCGGTCACGAGCTCCTCCGACGCATGCATGCTGAGGATCAGAATCGCCGTTTCAGGAAGGCGCTGCTTGACCAGTCGCACCAGGTCGAGCCCGCTCGCCGAGCCCATGGCAATGTCGGTGACGACGATGTCAGGCGTGCACTGTGCCAACTCCTGCATCGCCTCATCCGGGCTGGATGCCTCGGCAATCACCACGAAATCTTTTAACTGGCTGATCAGGCTGCGAATGCCCGCGCGTACCAGCACATGGTCGTCGACCAGCAGGATCTTGGTTCTTTTATTCATGGTGCTTCAAGCCTGGGGTTTTAAGTTAAACGACGCCATGACACGCGTACCGTGTCCGACTTCGGTTTCGACGGAAAATGTGCCGCCGAGCAGTTCGACCCGTTCCTGCATGCCGGTCAGGCCAGTGCTCCCACCGGGCGGCATGATGGTGCCGGTTATCGCCACGCGATCGAAACCGATGCCATTGTCACGAATGATGAGTTCGAGTTCTCCACCCGCTTCGCCGCCGTTGATCTCGACGACGACATGTCCGGCCCTGGCATGGCGGACGATATTGGTGACGCATTCCTGGACGATCCGATAGACCGCGATTTCGATGGCCGGGTCTAGCCTTTGCGGCAAACCGGCATATTCAATGACGCAGGTTGTCCTGCTGTTGGCGAATTGCCTTTCCAGCAATTGGCGTATGGCTGATTCGAGCCCGAGATAATCGAGCGCAGGTGGCCGCAGCGACACCGAAATGACACGGATCTGGCCGATCAACGTCACGATCGACGCGTCGATGGTGTCCCAGATTCCGATGGCATCCGGTTCGACCAAGTGCTGGCGCAGCTGATGCAGGTCCATTTTCAGCAAGGCCAGGCGCTGCCCCAGCTCATCGTGCAATTCGCGCGCCAGGCTGATGCGCTCCTGCTCTTGCGCCTGGATCAGCCTGATCGACAGTTTTTCCAGGTTCGCATTCAAGACCAGGATTTTTGCTGCTTCCTGCTTCTGATCCGTGATGTCCTCGCCAATGGCTGCCATGCCGATCACCTCGCCAGTGCGTGCCCGCATGATCGAACTGGTCCAGCAGATCGTGTGGGATTCTCCCCATCCGGAATAGAGGCGGTTTTCGTGGCGTCCCTTCTGGGGTTGATCGGCAAGTAATCTCGCGTAATGCTGCCGGGTACTATCCTGATCGTCCGACCGGAACAACTCGTACCATTTTTGACCAACGATGTCGTCGTGGTGTCGTCCGGTGAGCTGCGACAGGGCTTCATTGCAGAACGTGATATTTTCATCACGATCGACCATCACCGAGACGAGACCCAAACGGTTGAGCAATTCGCGCAGCCGGAATTCGCTTTCGCGCAGCGCCCGCGCAGCATTTCTGCTTTCGGTAATGTCTTCTGCCACACCCGTGACGCGGGTCACCTTCCCAGTCTCGTCGCGAATCGAGAACACCTTCATCGCAATCCAGCGCAACGACTGGTCCGGCCGCGTGATCTGGAAAACGAAGTTGAACCGGACATTGCCCTTCTTCAGGTGGGCCCGGTATTCCGCATCGAGGCGTTGACGATCCTTCGACGATACACTGGCCAGCCACGCATTTCGGTCGGCATACATGCTCGCGCAATCATGACCGAATATCTCTTCATAGGCAGGGCTGATGTAGAGCATCTGCTTGCTGCGCGTGTCCGCAAGGAAAAAGATGTCGCGAATGCTTTCCGCCATTTCATCGAACTGCAGTTCGCTGGCACTGAGCGATGCCTCGACCTGTTTATTGGCTGTGACGTTGACATGGATTATCAAGGCGCCATACGGCTGCGGCGCACCTAGCGGCGACACGGTCAGCAAAAACCAGTTCTGTTCCATCGGGCCATGGCAGGGATATTCAACCGAGAAGGAAGGTTGGGCACCGCTAAGTACATTGCGGATGGCAGTCGCTACCGAATCGTTGGCGCCCCTTGCCTCTGAAAAGACATTGCCGCAAACGTCGAGGTAATTGGTGCCGATGCCAAAATTCTCGACATCTGGCAACCCGTTTTTAATGGCAAACAGACTCCATGCCTTGTTGACCGCAGTGATCACGCCGCGGGTATCGAGCAGGGCGACATTGCCTGGGACGGCGTCGATGACGGCCTGGTCGAAGCCTTCAAGTGTGGTGATGCGCGAACGCGGCTGCGGAATCGAGCCGTTTCGAGCAGGGAAATGCAGCAGATCGCGCAGACGCAGCCAAGTGTTGTGAATTGCAAACATCGGCTATTGTGCCTTATTTCCGACGCCAGTTCGGAGGTCGTTACCAGGAATCGGCAGTCGACTGGAATGCAGGGTCGCATGGCGCGGGTTTTCAGGGTAATCGGCTACCACGGCATTTCAAGTGATCTGATCAGGCCTTATTCGCAGAGAAGGCTCGAATGCTAATGGCCAACACTGCCGTACAAAGCCTGTATTGGCTGAAAGCGGAACTCGACAACCCGAGGTCAGGCTGCAACGACGCACTTAACTCGTGCCGGCGCGAGAATGACTGCCGTCCGGAACTAGCGAGTCCTGTAAAATGCTGGGTTGGGCTTGCCCTGCACCGCGCGACCGACTGGCCGCCACGCGAAATGAAAAAATGAGCTACACCATCAAGGAAATTTTCTACACGTTGCAAGGCGAGGGCGCCCACGCCGGTCGCCCTGCAGTGTTCTGCCGTTTCACGGGTTGCAATCTGTGGAGCGGCCGCGAAGCCGATCGCGCGACGGCGGTGTGCAAATTCTGCGATACCGATTTCGTGGGTACCGATGGCGAGCGTGGCGGCAAGTTCCCCAGCGCCGCTGCCTTGGCCGATCTGATCGATGGCCTGTGGCCGGTTGCGCATGCAGACAGCAAGTACGTGGTCTTCACCGGTGGCGAACCGCTCCTGCAGCTCGACGCCGGCCTGATCGATGCGATGCACGCGCGCGGCTTCACGATCGCCATCGAAACCAACGGTACCTTGCCGGTGCCGACAGGCGTCGACTGGATCTGCGTGAGTCCGAAAGTCGGCGCCACGCTGGCAGTCTTCGCCGGCAATGAACTCAAGGTCGTGATACCGCAGCTGGGACAAGCGCTGTCGGACTACGAAGGCTTCGCATTCGCGCATTTTTTCGTGCAGCCGATGGACAGTCCTGCGCTGGAACACAATACCCGGCTGGCAATCGAGACCTGCAAGCGCAACCCGAAATGGAAGCTCAGCCTGCAGACCCATAAACTTTTGCAGATTCCCTGAACGGCAACCGCATGCTCACCATTACCCGCAAGCTGGAATTCGATGCCGGCCACCGCATTCCGGATCACAACAGCCAGTGCCGCAACCTGCACGGCCATCGCTATACGCTCCTGATCACGCTGACCGGCGCGGTCGTCGAGCAGGAAGGGCAGTCCGACAATGGCATGATCATGGATTTTTCGGACATCAAGGCGCTGGCCAACGAACACCTGGTCAATCGTTGGGATCACGCTTTTCTGGTGTATCACAACGACTTGCCGGTGCGCGCTTTTCTCGACAGCCTGCCGGAGCACAAGACGGTGGTGCTGGAGCGCGTGCCGACGGTGGAGAACCTGGCGCAGATTGCCTTCGACATCCTCAAGCAAGTGTACGCCGGCCGTTATGGCCGCAACCTGGCGCTGACCGGCGTTACCCTTTACGAAACACCGAACTGCTGGGCCGAAATCACCGAGTCATCCAGTGAACCGGTGCGCGATCCGGCGCCTGAAATGGTGTCCGACTTGCTGCGCGACCCGGATCTTCCGCTCGCCTGATGGACGACAGCGTCTACATGCGCCAGGCGATCGATCAGGCGCACAACGCCTGGGCGCTGGGTGAAGTGCCGGTTGGCGCGCTGGTGGTGCGCGATGGTGTCGTCATCGCCACCGGATTCAACCAGCCGATCGGCACCCACGACCCGACCGCGCACGCCGAAATCATGGCGCTGCGGGCCGCGGCTACGATTCTGGGTAACTACCGGCTGCCGGGCTGCGAACTGTTCGTCACGCTCGAGCCATGCGTGATGTGCGCGGGTGCGATGCTGCATGCGCGCCTGTCACGGGTGGTGTTCGGCGCGCCGGATCCGAAGACCGGCGCCTGCGGCTCGGTCGTGAACCTGTTCGAACAAGCGCAGCTGAATCACCAGACGGCGATCGTCGGTGGCGTGCTGGCGCCGGATTGTTCGGCCATGCTGAAGGATTTCTTTGCCGAGCGGCGCGCGCAGGGCCAGCGCGCCGTCATCACGCCGGTCGATGGTGGTGCCTCCTGATGGCAACCGATCCGGTGGCTCAACAGGCAAGCGGGCCGGCGCCGATCTGGCGGGCGCAGGACGACCCGCTGTTTCCGGTCCATGGCCGGGATGGGCGTCGTCCGCTGGTGGCGATCGTCGCGCCCAGCGGCTATGCCTTCGACCCGCTCGACCACGCCCGCGCTGATGCGCAATTGCAGGCGCAGGGCTGCGAGGTCCGGCATTTCGATGATCCGCAGGCACGTCACCAGCGCTTCGCCGCAACGGATGCTGAACGGCTGGCCGGCCTGCATGCTGCGGCCGACGACCCCGAGGTCGACATCATCATTGCCCTGCGCGGTGGCTACGGCGTGTCGCGCCTGTTGCCGGAGGTGGATTTCCCGAAGCTTGCAGCCAGCAAGAAGCTGTTCGTGGGCCACAGCGACTTCACGGCCTTGCAGCTCGGGTTGTTGTGTCACGGTGCTGCGAGTTTTGCCGGGCCGATGATCTGCGCCGATTTTGCGCGCGAACAGCCAAGCGCCTTCACGATGCGCGATTTCTGGCGCTGCCTGCGCGGCCCCACCCATTCCATCCGCATTGCCGGCGCCGGCCAACCGGAGGTCGATGCCGAGGGCGTGCTGTGGGGCGGCAATCTGGCAATGCTGGCGCATCTGATCGGCTCGCCCTGGCTGCCAGCCATCGAGGGTGGCATCCTGTTCATCGAAGACATCAACGAACATCCCTTTCGCATCGAGCGCATGTTGCTGCAATTGCTGCATGCCGGCGTGCTGGACCGACAGGCAGCGATCGTGCTGGGTGATTTTTCGGGCGGGCGCACCGCCGACTACGACAACGGTTACGATTTCGAGGCGATGCTGGCATTCATCGCCACACGGACCGGTGTGCCGATCGTGACCGGCTTGCCGTTCGGTCATATCCACGACAAGGTGACGCTGGCCGTCGGTAGCCATGCCACGCTGCGCAACGATGGCGGGCTGGTGACCCTGACCATGGCCGGCTATCCGCTGCTCGGGAACGCGCGCGCCTGAGTGCCGGCCTTCGGTCTCACGCCGTGCGCACCCGCATCGTCGTTTCCAGTGTCATGAACTCGCCTTTTTTCAAGACTTGCAGGCCGGGCCTGTCGGGCATGTGGAAGGCGTCGATCGGATGCGTGATCGGTTCCATGCAAAAGAAATTGCCCTGCGGCGGACGGTAGAAGAGCACATAGCCGGCGCAGTCGCGCATCGCCACTTCCAGTTGCACGCGGCGTTGCGGATAGTCGATCGTCGACGTGCCGCTCCAGCCGGTCAGGCAATGATCGATCAACGGCCCGATGAGTGGCGCCGGCTGGCGGTAGTCGAAGGTCGGCGGCAGCGTCTCGACATGCCGCACCGGCAGCGGATCGTCGCCCGACAGCCAGACGCCGCTGCAGGGCATGCGCAGCAGCGTTGTATCGCTGCGCACGAAGTAGGGATGCAGGCCGAGGCCGTACGGCAGCGGTTGCTCGCCGCGGTGCGTCACCGTCAGCGTCAGGCCGAGCTCGGCCTCGGCCAGCATGCAGGTCAGGGTCGCGCCGTAGCGATACGGATTGCCTTCGAAGCAGTTCGATTCGAGGTGCAGCACCGCATGCTGCGCGCCTTGCGCCGTCACCGTCCAGGGTTGCAGCCAGCCGTCACCGTGAATCGGATAGGGCTCGCCCGGGCGATTCGGCCGTACCGGAATAAACACTTCGTCCTGCGTGAATCCGCCGCCGCTGATCCGGTTCGACCAGGGGACCAGCGGAAAGCAGGCGAAGGTGTAGCGGTCCTCGCTCAGGCCGTCCCAGGCGCGCAGCATCGGTTGCCAGTTCTGCCCGTCCCGGATTTCCCAGGAAGCGATGGCAGCGCCCAGCGCCGGTACCAGGCGCAGGCGCTGGGTGCGGGACTC
>JAYUWF010000269.1:0-4275 GCA_043753685.1 Herminiimonas sp. | reverse complement strand
AAATTTACCGGGCGTTTCGTTGGCACGTTCCGGACGCATTCAATCTTGCCGAAGTGTGTTGTACCCGCTGGGCAGCCGATCCCGCGCGCATTGCCGTGCATTACGAAGACGACAGCGGCGCCACCGCCACCCTGACCTACGCGGCGCTGCAAGCCCAGGCCAACCGCCTGTCGAACCTGTTGCGACGCCTCGGGGTGGCGCGTGGGGACCGGGTTGCGCTGATCCTGCCGCAATGCTGCGAGACGGCGATCGCGCACATCGCCTGCTATCAGCTCGGCGCGGTCGCCATGCCGCTGTCGGTGCTGTTCGGCCCGGAGGCACTCGGCTATCGCTTGCAGGACAGCGCCGCAGTGGTGGCCATTGTCGACGCGGGTGCCAGCGCCAACCTGGAATCGGTGATCGACGACTGTCCCGGATTGCGGCAGACGATCCGCGTGCGGTGCGCGCTGCCCGCCGGACTCGATTGGGAAGCAGCACTGGCTCGTGAAAACCCGACCTTTACGGCGGTCGACACCGTCGCCAGCGATCCAGCAATCCTGATCTACACCAGCGGCACCACCGGCGCGCCGAAAGGCGCCCTGCTGCCGCACGCTGCGCTCATCGGCAACATGACGGGTTTCGTCGCATCGCAAACCTGGTTTCCGCAAGCCGGCGACGTATTCTGGTCGCCGGCCGACTGGGCCTGGACCGGCGGCCTGATGGATGCCTTGCTGCCGACCCTGTATTTCGGCCAGTCGATCGTCGGTTACCGCGGCCGCTTCGGCGCCGAGACCGCTTTTCATTTGCTCGAAAAATACGGTGTCACGAATACCTTCCTGTTTCCCACGGCATTGAAGCTGATGATGAAAGCCGTGCCGGCACCGCGTGAACTTTACCGCCTCAAGCTGCGCGCCATCATGAGCGCCGGCGAAGCGGTCGGCGACACGGTCTTCAACTGGGGGCGGGCTGCACTGGGCATCACGATCAATGAAATGTTCGGCCAGACCGAGATGAACTACATTGTCGGCAACAGCGCCGAGAAATGGCCGGCACGCGCCGGCAGCATGGGGCGTCCGTATCCGGGTCACCGGGTGGCGGTCATCGACGATGCCGGCAATCCGGTCGGCGCCGGAACGGTGGGCGAAGTCGCCCTGCACCGGTGCGACATTCATGGTCATCCGGACCCGATCTTTTTTCTGGGGTACTGGAACAATGCGCAGGCAACGCAGGACAAGTTCAGCGGCCACTGGTGCCGCACCGGTGACCTGGCCTCAGCCGATGCGGACGGCTATCTCTGGTACCGCGGCCGTGCCGACGACATGTTCAAGGCGGCCGGCTACCGCATCGGCCCATCGGAAATCGAGAATTGCCTGGTCGGGCATGCCGCGGTGGCGAATGCCGCCGTCGTGCCCAAGCCCGATCCGGAGCGTGGCAACATCGTCAAGGCGTTCGTGGTGCTGTCCGAGGATGTGGTGCGTGGTGAGGCAGCCGACCGGGCGTTGGTCCTGCAGCTGCAAGAACACGTGCGCGGCAAGCTGGCGCCCTACGAATATCCGAAGGAGATCGAATTCATCGACCAGCTGCCGATGACCACCACCGGCAAGGTACAGCGCCGGATCCTGCGCTTGCAGGAAGAAGCGCGGGCGCAATCACGTTGAGCGGTGCGCCGCCGACAGACACTGCAAGGAGGCCCGTTCACGGGTAGAGCGGGCGCGACGACGACAGCAGCCGGCGCCAGGATCGGCGGCGTGCCGTCAAGCCGACGCTATTTCTGCGGCGCCGGCGTCACGACGGCATCGGGCGCCTTGTTGGCAGGTTTTTCGGCGGTTTTTTCCTGTACCTTTTCCTGCAACTTCGCACCGGCTTTTTCCAGTGCTGCGCCGGTTTCCTTTGCCGCTTCTTTCAATTCCTTGCCGGCCACGACGGCTGCCTTGTCGATTTCCTTGCCGGCGATTTCAGCCGGGCCCTTGCCGGCGTTTTCACCGGTTTTTTCGCAGGCACCGAGAGTGCACAAAGCGACAAGCAACATGCCGGCATTAAGCAATGTGGTGAGGCGAGTCGATGGAATATGCATTTTGCTTCCTTCTGAAAGTGTAAAAAAACGGAGCCGATGCCGGGTGCGCCAGGAACGGAACGGTGAAGCCGCCATCTGTTGCCAGACACGCATCTTACTCGCCCAGCAGCGCCAGCTCGGCGTCGGTGAAGCCGGCAGCGCGTCTGGCGGCCAGATTATAGGGTCCGCGCGGTGTGGGCGCACGATAGGTCGCGACCAGTTGAGCATAGGTGGAAAGCGGATCCAGCGCGCGCTCCGTGCACAACCACCGATACCAGCGATTGCCAACTGCCACGTGGCCGATCTCATCGCGCAGGATGATGTCGAGGATGCCCGCCGCCTCCTGATCGCCTGCCTGCGCCAGCTTGGCACGCATCGGCGGCGATGCATCCAGTCCGCGCGCTTCCATCGTGCGTGGCACCAGTGCGATGCGCGCCAGCACATCGTGCTGCGTGCGTTCAGCCAGTTCCCACAGGCTGTTGTGCGCAGGGAAGTCTCCGTAGCCGTACCCTTGCGCGCGCAGGTGCGCCGCAAGCCGTGAAAAATGCAGCGCTTCTTCGGCCGCGACCTGCAGCCAGTCCGTGTAATAGGCGGGCGGCATATGGTCGAAGCGCCAGAGGGCATCGAGCGCCAGGTTGATCGCGTTGAATTCGATGTGCGCCAGCGCGTGCAGCAGCGTGGCCCGACCTTCGACGCTTGCCATCGACCGGCGCGGCGCTGCCAGTGGTGCGACCAGGATCGGACGCAGCGGTCTGCCCGGTATCGCCAGGCCGTTGGCAGGCGGCGCGACTGGCTCGAGTTGCATGCCGCCGGCTCTCCAGCGCGCTGCGAGTGCCTGCACCCCCTGCGCTTTCGCCTGCGGATCGGTGCAGGCCAGCCAATGCAAGGCGGACCCGCGCAACCCGGCGCCATGGTCGACGCAAGCCTGGATCACACTTTCTGGGGTCAAGACATCTGACTGTGCTGAACGATTCATCGTGCTGGCGGTAAAATGGGTTGAACCAACCCTCATCTTACGGAACTCCATGGCAATCTACCAATTCGGCGAACACGCGCCGCAGATCGATCCTTCGGCCTATGTCGTCGACTCGGCGAACATCATCGGCCGGGTTCGGCTCGAGGCCAATTCAAGCATCTGGTTCGGCGTCACCATCCGCGGTGACAATGAACTGATCACCATCGGCGAAAACAGCAACGTCCAGGAAAACTGCGTGCTGCACACCGACATGGGCTATCCAATGGTGATCGGCAAGCAGGTCACCATCGGCCACCAGGCGATGCTGCACGGCTGCACCGTCGGCGACGGCTCGCTGATCGGCATCCAGGCCGTCATTTTGAACAACGCGAAGATCGGCAAGAATTGCCTGGTCGGCGCCGGCGCCCTGGTCACCGAGGGCAAGGAGTTCCCGGACAATTCCGTCATTCTCGGCAGCCCTGCCAAGGCGGTGCGCACCCTGTCAGCCGAAGACGCCGCCAACCTGGCCGCAATCAGCGACACCTACGTCAAGCGCGCCGCATTCTGCAAGACCGGTCTCAAGCGTATCGACTGAGGCATCGATTGAAGATGAACGACAACCTGCAGAAATTCCTGTTCGAGGGCGCGCCGGTACGCGGTGAATTCGTCGAGCTGTCCGACACCTGGCAACAGGTCCTGTCCCGCCGCGCCTATCCTGTACCGGTGCAGACCCTGCTCGGCCAGATGCTGTCTGCCGCTGCCTTGCTGTCGGCGAATCTGAAATTCAACGGCGCGATCGTGATGCAGATTCACGGCGACGGTCCGGTCAAGTTGCTGGTGGTCGAATGCGATGCCGACCTGCGCCTGCGGGCCACCGCCAAGCTGGTCGACGATGCCGTGATCGAGGATGACGCCATGCTGCCGCAACTGGTCAACCGGAATGGCCACGGCCGCTTCGTGATCACGCTCGATCCGAAGGACAAGCTGCCGGGCCAGCAAGCGTATCAAGGCATCGTGCCGCTGGATGGCGACTCGGTAGCCACCGTCATCGAAAACTACATGCTGCGCTCGGAACAGATCGACACGCGACTGTGGCTTGCCGCCGATGGAGAGGTTTCCCGCGGTCTGCTTTTGCAAAAGCTTCCGCCCGGCGACGAGGCTGTGTCTTCGACCATGGACGATCTCGAAGTCTGGGACCGTAGTGTGGTGCTGGCCTCGACCTTGAAACAGGACGAGTTATTAAGTACCGATATCGATACGCTGATGCGACGATTGTTTTGGGAGGAAA
>JAYUWF010000268.1:0-4277 GCA_043753685.1 Herminiimonas sp. | reverse complement strand
GAAGACGGCACGCCTGGCGACGCCATGGATCTGGTCAGCGGCTGGGTCACCGATGCCGAGCGGCGCCAGCGCTGGGGCCGCCCGGTCGCAGCAATCGGGGACGGTCGTGGCACCATTTATATTTCGGACGACCTGTCCGGCACCATCTACCGCTTGCGCAAGCTGGCGTCAAGCGGCGACAAAGCCGCCGCACCTTGACATTCCGCCGGTGTCACGCCGCTCGAAGTCGAAAAAAAACCGCCGGGGCTGACCCGGCGGTTCTGTAATGCTGCTTGTAGCTGTTTGTGGCTGATTACTGCAAGTTCGGCTCGATCAGAAGAACTTGTAGTTGGCCGTGATGTACGCCGTACGGGCACGTGCATCGTAGTAGGTCGGATCGTAGCCGGCCTGGAAGCTCGCGCCGTTACCGATGGTCAGTGGCGGATTGCGATCGAACAGGTTGCGCACGCCGGCAGCCAGTTTCAGGTTCTTCACGCCGGTGTAGGCGATCTGGCCGTCGTAGGTCGAGAACGCGCCGACGTCATGCCGGTTGTCGTTCAGGTCGTTGTGGTCGCGATAACCGGACTGGAAGTTCTGCACGATGGTGCCCGACCATGGACCGTTTTGCAGGTTCAGTGCCAGGTTGTGCTTCCAGCGGAACACGACACCGGTCTGGGCGATGTCGAGCGGGCTGCCGTCCGACTGCACGATGGTACCGACGCTGCTCTGGATGCCGTTCAGGGTCTTGTAGTCGTACTTGCTGGTGTACGTACCGTTCAGGTTGGCTGAGAACTTCCAGGCGCCGGCAAACGCTTGCTTGAAGCGGAAGTCGACGTCGATGCCTTCGACGGTCGCGCCATTGGCATTGCGCAGAGTCTGGTCGACCGTGTCGACCGTGCCGTCCGGTGCGAAGATCACATCGTTCGGGCCATACAAAGGCTTGCCTGCCTGAGCAGCCTTGACCAGTGAGAGCGCCGATGGACCGGCGATCAGGTTGTCGATCTTGACGTGGAAGTAGTCCAGACCCAGCGAGACGCTGGCAACCGGTTGCAGAACGATCCCGACGCTGGCCTGTTTCGATTTCTCAGGCTTCAGTGCTGGATTGCCGCCGTTGACTGCGTTCGCCTGGATCTTGCCATCGCCCGGATTGCGCGGATCGATGAACTCTTCGCTGGCGCCGACTGTCGATGGCTTGTGCAGTTCGACCAAAGTCGGTGCACGGAAGCCGGTACCGACCGAACCGCGCAACAGCACGTTCGGCGTCACGGCGAAACGCAGGCTGGCCTTGCCGTTGGTGGTGTTGCCGACGTCGCTGTAATGGTCGGTACGCGCCGCCACGTTGGCTTCCAGGGTCTTCAGGATCGGAATGTTCAATTCCGCGAAGATGGCCTGCACGTTGCGCGAGCTGTCGACCGGTGGCGTGGCGCCGCCCAGGCCGGCGATGTCGCCCGAACCGAGGATGTCCGGCACGCTGATCTGGTACGAGTCACGACGGGTGCTCAAACCGGTAGCCAGTTGCAGCGGACCAGCCGGCAGGTCCATCAATGTGCCAGTGACGGTGGCATCGGCGCCGGTGCTCTTGGATTTGCCGGTGATGGTCGGGCCAATATATTTTGCGCCTTGCAGCTTGGCGGTCAGGGCAGCGTCCTGGATGCCGCCCGGTGCGAACGGATTCCAGTTGTTGGCCGGATTGTTCAATACGCGTGCCAATGCGACCTGCGAGTAATAGCCGTCGGTCAGCTTGCCATCGGTCTTGGCTTCGTTGGTCGTAAACGAGACGTTGTATTCCCAACCCTTGTAGAACGTACCCTTGACCCCGGCGTTGAAGCGGCTCTGGGTGTTGGTATCGGTTTCCTGCCGTGGACCGGCCAGGAAGGCGCGCAGGGTGATGGCCAGTGGCTGGCCATTCATCGCCGCCAGGCCGTGCGAGAGCAGGTAAGGCGTGATCGTGCTGACATAGTTCGGATTGCTCGGGAAAATCAACAGCGCCGGATCGACACCGCTTCCGGCAAACGCATTGTCGGTCTGGAAAAAGCCGACGCGCGCTGGCGAAGGCTGATACGTTTCCTTGACCTTGTTGCGGGCATACAGAGCATCCGCGTACAAGGTCGTGTCGGCGTTGAGCTTGTACTTGGCCGAACCGACCAGGTTGCTGCGCTCGATTTCAGGGAAGAGTCCAACGAAGGGGCCGGAATCGAATTTGCAATTGTCGTATGCACCGCCGACGCCGCCTTTACCCGAAGAAAACATCGAGATGTCGGCGCAATTGGCTGGCGCTTTTGGATTGCCGTAACCGGAAGAGCTGTAGCCGAACGGGTTGCCGGAAGCGGTACGGGCATTCTGGGAAATCGTACGACCCGGGATGAAGATACCTTCGATCCGGCCGGTCTCGGTTGCAGCCGACTGGATGTAGGGCTTGATATTGCCGGTCTTCGAGAAAACGCGATCCTTGCCGAACAGCGCATGGCTCTTTTCGAACTCACCGGCGATCATGAAGTTGAAACCGTCTTGCTCAAGGTTTCCCTTGCCGAAGACGAAGTTGGCCTTCCCGGATTTGCCGTCGCCGCTGCGGGTTGGCGAATTGTAGCTGCCGCCGATTTCCAGGCCGTTGTAATCCTCGCGCAGGATGAAGTTGACCACGCCGGCAACCGCATCGCTGCCGTAGACGCCGGAGGCGCCGTCACGCAGGACTTCGATGCGCTCGATGGCTGAGAATGGAATCGAATTGACGTCGACCGCGCTGCCATTACCGGCAAAGACTGCCATGCGCTTGCCATTGACCAGCACCAGCGTGCGTTGGTCGCCGAGGCCGCGCAGCGACACGCTCGAATAACCGTAAGTTGCCAGACCGGCCAAAGCCGAGCCTTGCGTTGCACCGGCGGTCGATGCCGAAGTAACCGTGTTGAGCAACGCTTCCACGCTGGTGACACCGCTGCGTGCGATGTCTTCCTTCGTGATCGTCGTCACTGGCAGCGCGCTTTCAGCGGCGATGCGCTTGATGCTCGAACCGGTGATCTCGACGCGTGGCGTCGATGCGGTGTCGGTTGCGGTTTGCGCAACGGCGACTTGACCCATCAAACCCAGACCAACGGCCAGGCTACCGGAAAACATCAGGCGCAATGAACGCGCCAACGTTGTTTCCATCATCATTTTCCCCACTCCTTTGAAAGGCACAAACAACTGCAATGGTAAAGATCAAACACTGATCCGGAATTTTGTTCCTATTAGGAAATTCAAGAAATATTAAGTAAATATTTTCGAATAGCGAATGGAAACATTCAAAAAGTTCGGTGTCAATTTAGTTACCTCCAAATTGAGGGAAAACAACACAGTTTTTTTTAGGAAACGTACACGACAACTGTCAGTGTTTTTCTTAAAAATTCTGTTGCGGCAACCTCTCCTGGTGCACATCTGGTCCAGTACAATTCGCGAAAAAAATAAAATTGCTTGAAAGTATATGCAAGCAAATAACCATTTGGTTTTTTCAATTCAAGGTGGCGACAATGTCATTTCACAAAAGAAAGCGGCGCCCGATCGGGGCGCCGCAGTTGAAACAAATGCCGCCAGAAGTTTATTGCAACGCGTCCATCGCGATCGGCGCGCCGGTCTTTTCCTGAATCTCTTGCTTGCTCACGCCCGGCGCCAGTTCGACCAGCCTCAACCCGCCCGGCGTGACGTCGATGACGCCCAGGTCGGTGATGATCCGGTCGATCACGCCGACACCCGTCAACGGCAAATTACATTGCTTCAGAATCTTGTGCGAGATGCTGCCATCCTTGGCTTTCGCAACATGCTCCATCAAGACCACGACCTTCTTGACGCCGGCTACCAGATCCATCGCGCCGCCCATGCCCTTGACCATTTTTCCAGGGATCATCCAGTTCGCCAGATCGCCCTTTTCCGACACCTGCATTGCACCCAGGATCGCCAGATTGATCTTTCCACCGCGGATCATGCCGAAGGAATCGGCTGAACTGAAGTAGGACGATCCCGGCAGCGATGTCACCGTCTGCTTGCCTGCATTGATGACATCCGGATCGACCGCATCGTCGGTCGGAAACGGACCGATGCCGAGCAATCCGTTTTCCGATTGCAGCCAGACCTCCATGTCGGACGGCACGAAGTTGGCGACCAGGGTCGGCAAGCCGATTCCCAGATTCACATAAAAACCGTCCTGCAATTCCTTTGCCGCGCGTGCGGCCATTTCATCCCGAGTCCATGCCATGTCAATTCTCCACTTGATTTCGTTGCTGCGCGGATGAGGCCGCGGTCTGCGTGTGCCGTTTATTTGGTCCGAA